>CAYLIY010000068.1:5073-5281 GCA_964384015.1 uncultured Nitrososphaeria archaeon
AAGGTCAGGGAGGAATACGTTAATGGCTATGGAGTTCCAGCATTGGTGGCGGTTCATCAGGATTACACTGGAAGCGCCATGAAAATAGCCCTAGCTATAGCAAAGGCCATAGGAGCGACCAGGGCTGGCGTTATTGAAACCACCTTTAAGGAGGAGACGGAGTCAGACCTAATAGGAGAACAAACCGTTTTAGTCGGGGGATTAATTG
>CAYLIY010000069.1:0-5061 GCA_964384015.1 uncultured Nitrososphaeria archaeon
GGGTTCAGAATTCAAACTCAGGACTTCCATCTCTAATTAATTCTAACTCTTTAGTCCATTTCCACTCCTGTAGCTATCTAACAAATTTAGTCTATCTGATGGGCCCGCGGGGATTCGAACCCCGGATCTTCAGCTCTCCACGAGCTCCGCAGGCTGACGCCTTATCCAGGCTAGGCCACGGGCCCAACGTACTTATCAATTAATTCTATTACCCTTTCCCTTCCCATATCAATTATGAGCGGCCCGGCTTTGGGCCCGCTTTTAGTTCCTATGAGTATCTGATAAAGCTTTGGAAAGAAATTCCTTGGCTCTAATTTATGTCTTCTTATGATGTTAAAAATCTCCTCTTGCAACTTATTTCCATCCTTAACTATTTCTATTTTCTCCTTAATTTCCTTTAATGCCTTTCTTTCCGTTTCATTTAGCTTAACTTTTACCTTAGCGACCTTTCCTATATCCCTCACCCACCTTATGGCGTATTTTATCTTCCTTGTAAGATCTTCGCTCATTTTATCAACAGGATATCCATACTTCCTCAATATCGTCAAGATGAATTTAATTTCCTGATCTCTCGGAGCCATGGACGCTAAATTTAGTATTAAATTAAATGGGACATCGTAGTCCTTAACCCCCTTTAGGTGATTTGTGTATTCTAATAAGCCTCGGATCTTCATTAATCTCATCCTATTCGTCTCCTTCATTCTGCCAAAATAAACATCCTTTAGCATATCCAATTCGATCATTGTCTTTCTTATCGTATCCAGGGAGATCCTCCTAGTTCCCTTAAATCTCTTGAGCATGAACAGTATTAAGCTCTCAGGAGAGCCGTATCTTAGCCATAGCTGGGGAGTAAAAACATTTCCTGCCGATTTAGATATCTTCCTCCCTAGCTTATCCAAGAACATCTCATATCTTACGTGCATTGGAGGAGGGAAGTTCAGTATCTCATCGCTAACCCAGTCGTTTACCTTTACGGAGTCGGCTATATCCTTCCCATATGCCTCAAATCTCACATCAAGCAACGCCCATCTCGCCGCGAATTCCACCTTCCAGGATAGCTTTCCATCTCTTCTTCTTATATCCGCCTCTCCCTCATAGCCGCATCCTCTAAATAGCCTTCCTTTAACCTCTACATCCCTGCACACGTAATGAACCTTCTTCGTCCTCTTATCGTAAGATAAGGCTTGGGCAGTGTATATTCTTCCACATTGCTCACAAATCGGAAAATATGGAAGAACTCTCTTGAATTTATCCTGTCCTATTAACTCCTCTATCTTCTCGCCTATTTTCCTCCAATTAAGCAATATCCTTTCTATATACGGGGCAAGTTTCCCGCTTCCATATACATCATAGGCTCTTATCCTTTCATAATCCACCTCCAGCGCGTCTAAAGCCTCCGTCAGCATACTGCTCATGTGGACACCATATGACTCATGGCATCCAAAGGGATCGGGGATCATGGAAACTGGTTTAAGGAGGTGCCTCTCAAGCCAGTCTGGAAGTCCTGCCGGGACTTTTCTCAGCCCATCCATATCATCTGAGAAAGCTATCGATTTAGAGCTATAACCCATGTCCCTTAGGGCAAGGGTTATAGCGTAGGCTCTTATCGCATCTGCTATGCTCCCTATATGCGGAATGCCTGATGCTCCTAAACCGCTTTCAGTTATTATCAGGTCAAGGTTCCTTCCCAGTTTTCTCTCCCTTTCTATCAGCTCATGCGCTACCTTATCAATCCACGTTCCCCTTCCAATCGTTTCCCTAGCCATCGGGGATTGAGCACCTAAATAATATTAGCCTGATTTAAGGCTTTAAGTTCGCACGAGCTATGTTAAATTATCCAATTTGATAAAATTTTATGAAGTGGTAAGTATGGGGAGAGTTAGGTTTGGCCCTGCCGGGACTCCAACTCAATATAAGGGGAGGAAATCAGGAATACCTGCTTTTCTAAACAAGATGGGTTTAGACGCTCTAGAATATCAATGTGTGTATGGAGTAAAGATATCTGAGAAAGACGCTATTGAATTAGGGGCTGAGGCTGAGAGGTATGATGTCAAGCTCTCGCTTCATGCTCCCTATTACATAAATCTTAATGGAAGTGAGGAAACGATAGAGAAAAGCGTGGAAAGGCTCGTTAAATCAGCTTGGGCAGCAGAAAAAATGAACGCTTACAGAATCGTCTTTCATCCAGGTTTCTATGGAGGAAAAACAAGCGAAGAAGCCCTCAAAACCATATCAGAATCCCTTAAATCAGCTGTTGAAGAGGCCATAAGAAGGGGGATCAGGAAGTTTACCTATGGCCCTGAAACGATGGGCAAGATTAGGACCTTCGGCACCTTGGACGAGATAATAAAGTTATGCCTTAACGTGGGTGAACATGTTCTGCCGACAATAGATTTCGCGCATATCCATGCCAGAACCAGGGGTGGATTGAGGAGAAAAGATGACATCTTAAAAATAATTGAAAGGGTTGAAAGGGAGGTTGGCAAGGAGGCTGTAAAGCCCCTTCACTGCCATTTCACTCAAGTGGAATATGGAGAAAGAGGCGAGAAGAAACACCTCATCATGGGCAAAGGAGGACCGGACTTCAGGATAATAGCTGAGGCGCTGGTGGAGACCGGAGTGGACGCAGTTATTATAAGTGAAAGTCCCATACTAGAAATCGATTCCTTAAAAATGAAAGAGATTTATGAGAAGCTAAAAAGAGGCTAACATCTCTTAAATCACGAATTGTGCATCCTTTTATAGCTATTTCTAGAGGAGAAAATGGTTTAGGGGTGATTAGTTGAGGGGCTTTATGAGCTCCCGCAAGGGGATAAGCTATTTCCTGTCGCTAGTGATGGCCGTCATTATAACAATCACCCTAGGAACGCTAATCTTTGCATCGTCCACCGGCTTGCTTGGAAGCTGGAGCACAAATAGACAAATACAAATAGTCGGGGCGTATAAGGTAGGAAACGACCTTAAGATCAGCGTTAAAAACGTGGGAAATACCCACGTATCGATAATCGACATAGAAGTATTTGATGCCACGAATAATATGTCCGTTTCCATCTTAACTCCAACTCTCGAGCTCGATCCAGGAAAAGCAGGAGTGGTGGAAGCTCCTAATGCTCCTGTGGAAATAGGTGATTACTTACAGATCACCGTTACGTTTAAAGACGGGTCTCTTCAGGTCTTCAGGTGTCCTGTCCAGTAATCCCCCCATTTTTTGGTGAACGGCATGAGCAGAGGGGTAAGCACTTTAGTAGCTACGGCCCTGCTCGTGATAATAGTCCTATCCATCGCAGGGATTTGCTATAATCGATGGGCCTCGGTAATAACGATGACCGGTGGAAGCATATCCTCGATCATGGATAAGGAAGCCATGGCTCTTGGCAAGAAGTTAGCTCTAATATACGTTAACTCAAATGGATCCTTTTTGGAGGTCTTTCTTTATAACTATGGTTGGAGAGAAATAAAAATATCAAAAATCTTTCATGATAGCGTCGAAATTGAACCTAACGTGCTAATTTGGGATCCTGAGTTAGAAAGGTGGCAAGAAGCGAGGGTTATTAAGAAAGGCGATATATTCAAGCTACTACTACCAGGTCAAAACCTAGGAAAATTGGAGATAGTTGACTCCTCAGGCGTGATCTTAAGGATATACGGAGGTTAGCTGATTTGCCTGACGAGAGGTTTCACTTGATCACTCCGTTAAAGCCATTTGAAGGCAAACTCGTGGATAAATATCTAGTCGTCAAGAACTGGTCAATCAATGGAAATCAGTACAGCTTCATAAGCGAGGTATCCATAGTTGAGAAGGAGGGAAGAATATACTACAACATCCTTGAGCCCTATTCGGAGTTCAGGGAGAAGGTTGAGGAGATCTTAACTCTCTCTAAGTTTTGGCTTAAGCCGGAGAGAGAGTACATGAACGATCCTGTGGGATATTTCATGAACGAGGTGATCAGGAGATATGAGCCCAGCGGAGGCTTATCCGAGGATTTGATTAAATCGGTAAAATACTATCTGATCAGGGAGATATTGGGGTATGGGCCTCTAACAACTCCAATAAATGATCCAAACGTCGAGGATATAAGCTGCGCAGGCGTGAACAGGCACGTTAAGATATGGCATAAGAACAGAAATAGGCTAGGCTGGTTAACAGCGAATTTAAAATTTAATGAAGAGGAGCTTGACGAACTCGTGGCCAAGCTGGTTTATAGAGCTAATAAAAGCGTCAGCGTTATGAATCCGATAGCTGAAGGAGTTCTTCCAGAAGGTTATAGGATCAATGCAAGTTGGAAAACGGAGATAAGCGATTTTGGTAGCAGCTTTACGATAAGGAAGTTCAGGGAGAAACCATACACGATAACTGAGCTAATATCCATGGGCACCCTTGATTCATGGACTGCCAGCTATTTATGGCTAATGATGGAGTTTAAGGGCTTTATTTTGATAATGGGCGCATCAGGCAGCGGAAAAACAACTCTTCTAAACGCTATATCAATGCTTGTTAACCCAAACGCTAAAATAATCTCCATAGAGGATGTTAGGGAGATATTTCTATTACATGATGGTTGGAAACCCCTGAAAACTAGGATAAGGGAGAATCCCGTTGAAGAGGGGGAGGATATAGACCTATTCGATTTAGTTAAATTCGCTCTAAGGGAGAGGATGGACTTCTTGATCCTAGGAGAGAGCAGGGGGAGGGAGGCGAGGTTGCTTTTTCAGGGAGCTGCAACCGGCCATGGTGCGATAACCACCTTTCATTCCTCTAGCATCGAGGCCTTGCTTGCTAGGTTAAAAAATGACCCAATAAGCATAGGGGATTCGATGTTAAGGCTCCTTGATGTGGTTATTCACATAATAATCGTAAACAGAGGAGGGAGAGTTGAAAGAAAAGTGAAGAGTGTTTACGAAAACTCCAATAATGGTTGGAGGGAGGTAATATCGTGGAATAAAGGAAATAGCTGGAATCACGATGAAAACATGAATAGGTTATTTGAAAAAGCCAGAAACTACGGGCTAAGTAAAAGTGATGTGATAAAGGAGTTAAATAGAAGAAGGAAGTTCTTAGAG
>CAYLIY010000070.1:0-2007 GCA_964384015.1 uncultured Nitrososphaeria archaeon
GGCTAAGGCAGGCACCATTTCATAAAAGGTAAAGATAAACGGGTTAGATTCGCTGAAATTACTAACTAATATAACTTGCGCTGCCCAGAAAAAGGCGCTTAAAAGCACTAAGACCTCGCCGACGCCCATTCCTCCTCGAGGCCCGGTTAGGAAGTAAAGTCCAGTAATTGATGTAAATAATGAGGCTAGCGCCGTGACCTGATAGCCCTTTCCGATGACGGCATCATAAACATGGACGAACACCACGTTAAGGCCTGTTATGAATGCCGAATTCGAGGCTGTTGTAAACTTGGTCCCCCATGCCTGAAGCCAAAGGCCCATGGAATAGACTATTCCTGTTATAAGTCCATTGATAACCTCTTTTCGGCGAAATCCCCATTTCCAGTGATGGTAGACAATATATGGAGTCATTCCTGTCAGAGCTATCGCGCTTCTGACCCAGGTGTAAGTAGCCTCATCGATGAATGAGATAACTATTTTTATCGCTGGAAAGGACGATCCCCAAAGCAAGGCAGCCAGCAATAGCGCAAATACACCTACAGCTCTGCTCAACTTTTGCACCGTCCTTAGTTCAAGGAATTCTAGAGATCAAATATAAGCTTAGCTGAGATTAGTCAAGATCATTTCAGCACCTTCCCTGTCTCCATATACCATAAATACATGTCTAGCTCCGCTAGGCTTAGGTTCAGGATCTTAGCGATTTTCCTTAAGGCTTTCTCAATCTCAATGTACCTCCTCTTAGTCATGGTCCTAGGCCTTTTAACTAGCTGATGCTTGACCAGCAAGTCCAAGATGTGAAAGTCTATGATCGCGAAATCATCATATCCTATATTCCTGAGAAAATGACTGGCCTCCTTGTACCCTATACCCCTTATGTTTTTAACTAACCATCTCCTAAGCTCATTTCCATCCTTAGACGACTTTATAATGCTTTTCAATAAGCCTTTGTATCTCCTTGCCTCTACTATATATCTAGCCCTCGAGTTCGGGTATCGATATCCAAGCTTCTTTAGCCTTCTCGCCAGCTGTTCTTCAGAGAGTGTTAAAAACCCATTCCCTATTTCCTTCTGTATCTTAATTGCTCTTTCAGCGTTGAAATTCGCTGTGAGAATGCAGAAACAAAGTTCTTTAAAAAGCTCTTCACTCGATCCTTTGCCAACTTTTTTAAACTCCCTAATCTTATGATCGATCAATTTTTTCACATGGCTTCCCTTAAGCTCCTTGATTGACCTTAATAAATCCTTGATGGATCCGTTGCTAGAGTTCATCCTATTTCTATTCCCAGGAGAAACGAAGCAGCTCTTCCGATGACAAAAGTAGCTCCAGCAGAACCCAATCCAGCCAATATCATTTCAATCATCTTTCTTTTAAGAGCCAGGTTAGCTGAGATCGCTATCATGAAGCCCGTAGTGGCTAAAACCACGGCTGAGAGGAATAAAGAAAGTATAATGGCCATCGTTATTGGTAGCGCGAGAAAATAGGGTATAAGCGGAACAAACGCTCCAAACACATAAAAGAGCCCAGTGTAAAGCCCTGCTTTAAATGGGTTCTCAAGAGCTTCCTCCTTGAGGCCACATTCCTCTACAGCTATTATCTTTGATAAAAGCCTGTGGTTCTTGGAGGATTCCCCGGCCACGGCCTTAGAGATCTCTTTACTGAAGCCCTTTCTCATTATATAGCTCATGATTCTTTCCTTAAAAACATGCGTAACGTAACGAGATGCCGTCTTTATCCTCTGTAGGACTCCCTCATGAACTTGCCTTTGAGCACTAACGCTAGCAAAGGCGCCTATGCCCATCGACAGAACCCCTGCAGCACCAACTATCACACCACCAAGTGCAACGTGAAAGGGATCACCATACGCACCAGCTAACCCTGAAGTAACGGATAAAACCTCAACTAGTCCATCGTTCATCCCTAAAACAGCATCTCTAACGTGATCTAAAAACTCCTTGAACCTTGACTCCTCTTTAATGAATTCCTGTTCATGAACGAATTCGTCCTCAA
>CAYLIY010000070.1:2017-5021 GCA_964384015.1 uncultured Nitrososphaeria archaeon
CTAAATTATTTAACATTTCAGAGTATAGACCAACAGTGTCTTTTTCTCCGAGCTCCAGCATTCTTAAGGTAAGACCAACTCCTAGAATTCTGAAGGTAATCGTATATAAAGCCAGCTTTAATCTATTGATTTTCATCTGCGGTTTCTCGTGAAGTCTATTCTTGAGAAAATCAATCCAAAAATTCGCGTGTTTCTCCTCCATTTTAGCTATTCTCCTTAATTTCGATCTCAACGGTCCTTCCCTATATAGCTCGGCTAAACGGCTGTAAATACCATATGAGAAAATTTCATTAGCTAAAGCCTTCCTCGCCAGATCAACGATGCTTGAGGACATGACTAAGATGCCTACATTAATTTAGCTAAGCATTGATTAATGTTCAACCGCCTCAACCAGCGAGTTTATTCCCTTCTTTATCCTCTCAATATCCTCTCCTTCTGGTCGACCACGAAACTCTATTATATCTATAACCTTAAACCCGGCTTTATTCAGCTTCTCCGAGATTATTGATCCTGCAATCCCCCTCCACCCATAAGAAGAGATGATTAAGACGGGTTTTGAAATCTTAACTTTGCTGATAAGGACATCGACAATATACCCTATGTAAGGGAGGACACCCCCCTCATAAGTAGCCGCCCCGATTATGATAGCCTCAGCGTCCATTGCCTCACCGACGAGATCGCTTATGGGGTCCTGATGCACGTCGATGAACTTAAAAACCCTTGGTTGATAGCCTCTCTTATTAAGTTCCTCGATGACAAAGCTCGCTGCTTTATCCATGGATCCATACATAGATCCGTAAATTACGACTATTTTTCCCTTCTCCGGAGTCGCCTTAGCTAACTTTGAGTAGTAATCCATTATCGTTTTTGGACTCTTCCGCCAAATAAGTCCATGAAGAGGGGCTATAATCTTTATTTTAAGCCCAAGTTCTTTAATTTTCTCAATATTTCTGGTGATCTGCTCCCTATAATGGCCAATCACGGTTGCGATATATTTCCGGACAAAGGGAAGGTATTTAGATATTACAACCTCATCGTCAAACACCGCTGATGGGAGGGAGTATCCTCCAAACGCATCCCCTGATAATAACACCTTGTCCTCAACTACGTATGTCATTATCGTGTCGGGCCAATGAAGCCAGGGGGTATAGATGAACTTTAGCCTCTTATCACCTATGACCATTTCCTCTTTGTCCTTTAAAGATCTAAATCTCGGTTTAATCCCGTAAAACGATTTAAGAATTCCATTAACTATAGGATGGGCCATAACTTTAGCCCTGTATTTGTTCACTTCTAGAAATTTAGGAATTGAGCCGCTATGATCTGGTTCAGCGTGATGAATAACTAAATAATCCACATCTTCTGGATTCACTACACTTCTAAGGGCTTCGATGAACTCATCAGCATAGGCCTCCTTCCAAGAGTCAAAAAGAATCACTGTGTCCTGAGCTATCAGCACATAGGAATTGTAGGTTATCCCCTCGGGAATGTTCCATAAAGCCTCGAAATATTTGATCTCATCGTCAAGAAGCTCCAAAAGGTACAAATCCTTCGTGACTTTATCAACCAACGTCCTTACCATAGTTCACCAATAAAAAAATTAGGGGATGACCATAAACCGTGAACATCACAGTAAATTCTCGCTTTCTTAGCTTTTATCCTGAACTTAGCCTCAGGGCTATCGCCGGGTTTAAGGAACTTCCTGCACATCAAACTATTAGAGATCACCTCTACCCATTCGATATAGTGATTTTCCTCCATTGAATGAGGAACTTCTCCAACTCTTACCCTCACTCCCGCTTTAAACTCCTCTATTACCGGAATGTGTTTTTCCCTCCAAAGTTCTCTTTTTTCTCTACTAATAGCCTCATAAGCCAACCGCAACAAACCAACGATCCAGCTCCTATATGGAGAACTTCAACTATGTTCCCGCAAACTTCACATTTGTAAAGTATAGTCATTTTCCTTCAATCAGCTCCTCTACTTCCTCCTTACCCTCCTTCAATTCCTTCTCCTGCTCTTTATCAGCTCTAAGCAAAAGGGCCAGGAATTCTCCTACATGGGCTTTTTCCTCCTTAGCTATGTCCAGAAGAACTTTTTTTATGTTCCTATCTTCGGTCATAGCGGCCATCTGCTCATAGAGGTTCACGGCATCAAGCTCAGCTATCATCCCAATCCTTAGCATCTCTTTATCAAGCTCCTCCTTCTTTATCTTCTTTATCTCTATTGGAATTTTCGATAACATTTCGCTTATTTGATGTAAATTCAGTTTTTAAACCTTCTTATAGCAGAACCACCAGTCAAAGCACTCTATTTCTCCCTTTTTTGGCTCTTTCTAACCTTTCTTTTGCTGTTTTTCATCAGTTGGCGGGGGATATTATGGCTTTATCCCCTATTATCTCATTTTCAGGCCAATTTGCCGGCATTGCAACTTTATTCTCGTCTGAGATCTCTAGTGCCCTTACAATTCTTATCACTTCATCTTATGTTCCTGCCGAGCTCCTGTGGATAATATAACATCGCCCTGATAACTCCGTTTGGATCGATTACGAAGACAGCTCTCACGGTGTTTGTCCCCTTTCCTGGGTGAATCATGCCGAATAAGCGTGTAATGCTACCAGTGTCATCTGCTATTATCGGGAACTTTATTTCCACGTTTAGTTTTTCCTTTATCCACTCAACCCATTTTATGTGGCTAAAGACTTGATCTATACTGAGGCCAATTAGCTCACAATTTAGCTCTTTAAACTCGCCATACCTCTTCTGAAAAGCGATGAATTCCGTCGTGCACACAGGAGTAAAATCAGCTGGATGGGAGAAAAGCACAACCCATTTTCCTTTGTAATCATCCGGAAATTTTATCCTTCCCTTAGTTGTTTGCGCCTCAAAGCTTGGAGCTTTTTCTCCTAAAAGCGGGACCTTATTTGTTAAGGCATTCATTTACGAATTTACTTGTTCGATTAATTTTATAAATTTGTGGTTCGAATTTCAGACTTAGATATAC
>CAYLIY010000071.1:0-4975 GCA_964384015.1 uncultured Nitrososphaeria archaeon
GCTTTAAGGATGGTTAATTCACTAAGCTATGCTGAAAGGAAACTAAATCAACTTAGCAGCGGGGAGTTGCAGAGGGTGATGATCGCTAAATTATTAGTCCACGACGCCAAGATTTTCCTGCTCGACGAGCCCACCTTGCATTTAGACATAAAATACCAGTTATCGATTTTAGACCTCATAAAGTCGATAACAAAGAAAAGAAGAGTTATAACGGTAATGGCCATTCACGACTTAAATTTAGCGTCAATGTTCTGCGATAGATTAATCCTATTATCAAAGGGAAGAATAGTCGCGACAGGTAGCCCCGAAGAGGTGATCACTCCCGAAAACATTCTTAAAACCTATGAAATCAAAGTTAAAGTTGTAAATGATCCCAACTTCGGCATTATAGTTATTCCGGTTAGGTCCTAGGTGCTTATTGCGATGCCCGATTTATTTAACCTGAAAGTTTTTAAGGATGACTTAATCATGGAGTTGAGTAAGAAGTGCACAGCCATATCAACCGCTCCCTTTGGGGGAGGAGTTATAGAGGCCAAGCACATAGTGTTCCATAGAGTTCCTGAAAATTTTGATAAAGAGCCAAATAAAGTAGCTTGTGATATCATAAGAAAGTTTCATTTAGATCCAAGCAGCACAATAGTCTTCCTTACGGCTATGGACGTAGCCTCCGAATACGTTAAGGTTGAGGGGAGTGTAGGAGACTTAAAGATAGGAGTAGTCGCTACTGTTGGCCTACGTA
The DNA here is from genome assembly GCA_964384015.1 of uncultured Nitrososphaeria archaeon. Taxonomy (GTDB): domain Archaea; phylum Thermoproteota; class Nitrososphaeria; order Geothermarchaeales; family CAYLIY01; genus CAYLIY01. Next base: position 740 of record CAYLIY010000071.1, read on the forward strand.
ATCCAGTAACCTTGGGTTATGGGAAATATCACAAGGCCCCGTCTACGATAAACATAGCCGCGGTCATAAATAATAAGCTAAGTCCAAACGCGCTAGTTGAGGCTATTAAAACAATCGTGGAGGCAAAAGTTGAGGCCATTAGATGCGTAGATCTTAGATGCGGAGACAGAGTAGCGATAGGAACATCCACGGATGCTTTAGCTATAGCAACGTTGGGGGAGGGGAGAGCCCTGAAGTATTCTGGCCAATTAACTGAAATCGGAAAGCTATTGTCAAAATTGACCTTTAAGGCTATAATGAAGTCTTGTGAGAGCTCAGGATATTCTCCATCACGAGATCTGCTCAAGAGGTTAAGTGAAAGGGGGATAGATATGGAGACGCTTGTTGAGGCATCGCTTAAGTTATTCATTCCCTGGAAAGGCATGAACAGAGAAAAAGCAAGGAAAACAATAAGGAAATATTTAAAGCTTTTATCAAGGGATCCAAACATCTCATCGTTAGTCATGGCGAGTGCTAGGTTGGATGAGGATGCAAGGATAGGATTAATTCCGGGACTGAGCAAGGAGGATTATCTAAAGGATCCCGTTTATCTCGTAGCTGATGAGATCCTAGGAATGGCTTTAGCCTTGTATATAAATGGCTGGAACGGGCTTTTTGAGTACTATAGATATGATAGAGAAAAGCCAGGAGTAATAAAGAGATTGCCCCCATTCATGGATGATGTAATCGCAGCGTTCATCGCGGGAGTTACTTCAAGAATCTACAGCAAGGGATTAGAGGAGAGGCCTTGAAGGCAATAGTAATGGCCGGAGGGAAGGGGAGGAGGCTCAGAACAGAAAAGCAATTAATAGAGATTTGTGGAAAGCCCATGATCTCTTGGGTAGTTGAAGCCGTGAGGAATTCCTCCTTAATAGAGGAAGTTGTGTTAGCCATTACGAAACTTGTCGTTAAGACTCGTGAATGGGCGCTCAAAAATGGATTAAGGATCATTTATACATCTGGCAAGGGATATGAATCGGACGTTTTAGAGGCTGTTAGGAAGGTAGGTTCTCCGGCTTTTATAATTCCCTCTGATATGCCGTTGATATCTTCGCAGATGATCGATAGACTCATCGGCATGTCTGAGAACATTAAGGCCGATATAGTAACCTTTGCCGTTCCATTACGAGATTATTTAAAATATGGATCCATCAAGAGTATCGTTCCGATTAAATGCAACAAAGCAGAATGTCAACCTATAGGAATCAGCTTATTTAACAACTCTTCTTGCGAAACCTGGATGACGCTGATCGTCGACATGTCGCCTGAGTTCATTAATGTAAATACATTAGAAGAGCTTGAATTGGCCAGAAGATACATGAAGGAGGATAGATTATGAAAAAACCAGAACATGGAGGGGATGTTTGGAGATATGGAAAAGCTTATGAAATTTTGGACTTCAGCTCTAACGGCAATCCGCTTGGCCCTCCAGTTTTGCTTAAGGATGCCTTAAAAGAGGCACTTGAGCGGGATATTTATTGCTTTTACCCAGATCCAACCTATTTGGAGCTAAAACAAGCTATATCCAAGTATTTAAGTGTAGCTGAAGATAAGATAGGCGTGTTCAATGGAGCGATAGAGGCTTTATATCTTCTTTTTAGGGTGTTGAATGGGAAAAAGGTTCTCTTAACTCCGCCATCATTTAACGAGTTTTGGTACGTGGCTAATATGGAAAATTTGCCAATAGAGGAGGTTCCACTGATTGAGGACCACGATTGTTTTAAGCTAAATGAACAAAGATTACTCGAACATTTGGGGGGTAAAGATCTTATAGCCATCCTTTGCAATCCTAACAACCCTACTGGAACCCTGATAAGAAAAAACTTAATCGAAGAGGCAGTAGGCATGATTAGAGATGGATTTTTAGTAGTGGATGAATCCTTCATGGAATTTTCTCATGAAAATCATAGCTCTATAAACTTGATCGAAGATCACCCTAACCTGATAATAGTTAAATCACTGACGAAAATCTTCTCGGCTTCTGGGTTAAGGCTGGGCGTGGTTATAGCATCATCGGACATCGTTCATAAATTTGAGGCCCTATCTCCTACATGGAGGGTCAACAGCTTAACAGCTTTTGCGTTCTCTAAGCTTCTTAGGAAAACCGACGCTGTTAGGGAATATTTGATGAACTCCAGAAGGTTTATTGATCTCGAGAGAAGGCGAATGATCAAGAAACTCAGAAAAATTGGTTTAAGGCCATATAACTCCTCAGTTAACTTTATTTTAGTCAACCTATGTGAAAGAGCTAACTCACGAGAGCTTAAAGAGGTTCTCGTGAGGCAATACAATATGTTAATACGCGACGCCTCCACGTTCAAGGGGCTAAGTGAGAACTACATAAGGATAGGATTAAAGCGCCCAGAGCAAAATGACATGTTGATTAAAGCCTTAAATGAGGTTTTAAACCCTTGTTGAGGGAAATTAGGGACCTAATAACGTTTTTCACGATAATCCCCCTCGGCAAGGGAAGAATAGAGGGGGCTGCTAAATATTTCTTCTTGTCCCCCCTGGTAGTAGGGGGGCTTGTTGGAGGCCTCTCGGGACTGATCGGGCTATTGCTATCCCTTTCTGTTAAGGGCTTCCTGCCGGGCATGGTGGCTCTTTTCACATCCTTTCTTTTAACAGGCTTTCATCATTTAGATGGGTTGATGGATTTTAGTGACGCCTTAATGGCTCATGGCAGCGTTGAGAATAGGGTAAAAGCGCTTCATGACAAATATCCTGGAAGCGCCGCAATAGCCTCGGCTGTGTTGAACATTAGCGCCTCGTTGATGGCTGTCTCTAAGATCACAGGCATGGATCTTTTAATGGCTTTTATTGCAGCTGAGATCGCATCAAGATGTGCGGCCTTGACTGTCCTTTATCTAGGTCCGCCAGCCTCTTTCAGTAAACTTGGATTGACTTTTTCTAAGGAGATTTACGGGAAGCATGGGAGATATTCCCTTGGCCTATTTGGCCCCCTAATCGCTCTATATGTGGTTCTCAGATTTAAGGGAGTTATTATGATCTTAGTATCTTTCTTAATCGGAATAATTCTGGATATATTGGCCAATAAGACTATAAATGGAGTATCAGGAGATGTTTGCGGTGCGGCCATCGAGATATCAAGGACAGCTACCTTGCTAATATTTTGCTGATAATCGCCATGGACTCGCTGATGGTTAAGACCCTTATCTTCATGCTGGCTATCTGTATCGACCTGATAGCCGATGAAACACGGGGAAGGCTTGTCAATTTGCATCCAGTCAGGCTTTCTAGCAGGATAGCCGAGGTGCTCAAAAAACCGTTCTCAAGCAAGGTCTATGGAGTCTTCTTGTGGCTTTCATCCATTTGCCCAATAGTTCTGCTTTTTTGGCTTATCCAAGAGGCATCTATGTATTTAGGCTTTTACGTTTATGTAATCGTTTCCGCTCTCCTTTTAAAAACCACCTTCTCGATAAGAATGTTAAGGGATATAGTGCTTAGGGTTTTTAAATCATCAAAAAGAGGCGATTGGAATAAAGCAAGAGAGGCAACTCAAGAAATCGTCAGAAGAAATGTTTATGAGCTGGACGAGGAGCATGTACTTTCAGCTGCGATAGAGAGCTTAGCTGAAAGCGCTGTCGATGGTGTGATATCCCCTCTCTTATATTATCCCTTCTTCGGCGTTTTAGGCTCATTGTTGCAGAGACTGGCCAACACATTGGATGGAATCGTAGGCTATAAGTCGCCTGAGCTTAAAAATATTGGGTGGTTCTCTGCTAAGATGGACACCCTATTAAATTATCTTCCATCAAGGCTTACGGCCATTTTGCTTATAATTTCGGCTACAATTCTTAGATTAGATCATAAAAACGGAGTTAAAATCCTAATAAGGGATCGCTCAAAAACGGAAAGCATCAACGCAGGATGGCCCATGGCCGCTATAGCAGGAGTTTTAAGAATTAGGCTCGAGAAAAAAGGCCATTATGTACTTGGGGATCCCATCGAGCCTTTAACTCCTGAAAAAGTTTTGGAGGCAATTCACGTAGTTGACCTAGCGATTTTCTTGACGATAATATTAATCCTTGTATTAAGCTATGTCGTATTCTTCAGCTGGACCTCAATCGCCAGCTCATTTATTGAGGGACTAGGTCTATGATGATCGATGTCCATTGCCATTTACACGAATATGAGGACGAGGAGATAAGGAAATTTGGAAAGATCGTTATATTA
>CAYLIY010000072.1:0-1189 GCA_964384015.1 uncultured Nitrososphaeria archaeon
CTATGCTCCTTGCAAAAACAAGGATCGCTCCAGCAAATAATGCGCCTTTGGTCAATGGAAACGTTACGGTTCTAAAGACCCTTAGGGGGGAGGCGCCCATGACCCTGGCAACGTCCTCTATCTCAGGATTAATAGACGATATGGATGCTGCCAATATCTTGACGATGAATGGGTAGGTAAACGACAAATGGGCCAGGGCTATTAAGACCCCTTCTGGAAGTATCCTCGAAAAACCCATTTCAACCCAGAAAAGCCTTAAAGAAGCTCCCAATGCGACTGTTGGTATGAGTATCGATACGTTTATCATGCTATCAATGATCTCAGTTAATTTCCCGAACTTGTTCTTCCCTATCGCCACGGCCATTGGGATGCCGAGTATTATGTCCACTATCGTGACGCTGATGGCCACTATAAGGGAGATGACAAAGCTTCTCCAATAATCCCTCCACAAGTAGGAATTTTCGGCAACTTGATGCCATCCAGCTCCAGAACCGCTAAGCCCATAATATAGGAAGAAAAAGGACGGGATGAATATCAGACCTAAAAAGATAAGGATGGATATCAAATTTCTAAGCCTAACTAACTCCAATCTGCTTATCTCTCTCTCAAGTTGAGGCATAAACCAATTAATTGGGATTTTAAATTGTTTAGCCAAACGATTTATTAAAAATAACATGATACATTAGCTCAATATCAGAAATAGACTTACAAAAACCAAAGGCCCCTCCCATCCCTCCATTAAAGCGTTTTTTATGAAAATAGGTCCCGTTTCAAAGGAGCCTGAAACTACCATCGTTGCCCCTGTCTCTGATAGGGAACGGGCAAAGGCCAGGGCCATAGCAGCTATTATTCCAGGCTTCACGAGGGGTAAGCTAACCGTTCTAGCTGCCGTGAAGGAGCTAGCTCCTAGAGTTCTAGCGGCTACCTCATAAGACAAGTTTGCATCCCTCATCACACCGACCATCGTTCTCACGATGTATGGATATGTGAAGGTAAGATGTAGTAGGAAGACTAGGATCCAACCCTGGGGAATAGGCCCAATCAATGGGACCTGAAGCCCCCCTCCCCAAAAGAGAAGCACGGAATAGCCTAGAGCAACGGTAGGCATTATGAGGGGAATATCTATCATCGTGTCCAAGGCCTCTATTAAATATCCCCTGCTCCTCGAGATCCACCACGCTAGGGGTAA
>CAYLIY010000072.1:1199-4939 GCA_964384015.1 uncultured Nitrososphaeria archaeon
GGTCAAATAACGTCACAAGGGCCCCTATCTTAAAGGAGTTCAGAATGGAGTTCCAAGCCCTGGACATCAGCTCTGGCTCATCTAAAAGCTCAAATAAAGCTGTCCACTTAACAGATATGCCTATAAATGCGGGAACAAGAATTAAAGCGATGAACATAATGAACGACAACGTGTATATTGCTACACTATAAGCTTTCCTCGACGATAATCTCTCCAAGCGATCAATAAACCCTGCACGCTTTGGAAGCTGCCTCAATGGAATCCCTTGCTGGCCGTGGATCAATAAGGTAAGGAACTTATGAATTTAAAAGAATAAACCAATGATTTATTAGGTTCCATATGGAAATTTTTCTTGTGATAGAGCGAAGGGTTCATGAAGTTAAAGGTTCTTACTTCGTCTATCTCCCGAAAAGCTGGAGTAAAGCCAAGAGGATAGCTAAAACTAAGAAGGTATACATGATTGAGTTGAAGGATGGTCTTCTCATAAAGCCAGTTGAGGAGAAGGTCGAAAGAGCGCGGGAGTTTGAGATAGACATAGGCAAACATGGATGGAGGAGGGCCCTTAACTTACTTTTAGCTGGCTACATAGTTGGGGCTGATAAGGTCGTGTTAAGGCATGACTACTTAATACCGATCACTTGGAGACAGGAAATTGACTTAATGGTCAAAAAGCTTATGGGCTTCGAAGTTGTCGAGGAGGAAGAGCGTTTAATAGTCGTTAAGGAAATAACGCAGCTTTATGACCTAGATTCTATGGTGGAAAGAGTCCTATCGACAACAAGGTACATGCTCAGGTGCCTGCTCGAAATCCTCAGAACTGGGGATAAGGATGTTAGAGCGCTTATTGAAAGGGATAATGACGTCGATAGGTATAGATATGCTATTGAAAGGCAGTTGCATAAGCTCATAAGCACACCAACCCTGTTGGCTGAAAAGGGGATGAGCCCAACTCGTATTATTCATTACGTGATATTGATCAGGCACGTGGAGAGAATAGCCGATCACGTAGTCTCATTAGCGAAGATCATAATGGATCAGTTAGAGGATTTAAGTAACATTGAGGCCTTAAGGCCTATAGCTCTCAGGATATGCGAGCTCTATGATGAAGTTCTCGATGCTCTTAAAACGAAGTCTCTGGATAAAGCCTACTCCATAATAGATTCCAGAAACGTTCTAAGAAAGAACCTGAAAGGGATAGAAGAAATGCTAAAGCCGAAGTTAAGGATAATGGCAACGCACCTCATGAGGATAGCTGATTACATAGCGGACATATGCGAGGCGATAATAAACACGAGAGTGGCCGAGAAACTTATGGTTTAAAATCTTGAGCTCTAGATATATTTAGCTAAGCGGTGAGGTTTAAGACCTATTTCAAGTTGCTTAAGGTTGGAAAGAAAATTTAATAAAGAATTATCTGAATTTAAAAATCATAAGTTAACTATTGTTTTGAGCAACCGAGATCGGTGTAAGATTAATGGATGAGAAGTGGCTTAAATTACTCCTAGACTCCAATATTAAACTTCTTTTAGAGAAAATAGCCAAAAAAGAGCCGACTGAACGAATAACTCCCTCAATTGATCTATCAGTGCGAACGAAGTACTCCATCGGGGACGAGGATATAACGCTAACCGGGTTAGAGGAAGTTCTTAACAAACTGTCTGAGGCCAAGATACTCAAGAAAAAGCGCCGAGGAAACGTAATAAAATGTTATGCTTGCGGCTCTACTGATGTCATAACCCAGTACCTCTGTCCAACTTGTGGATCCTCAAATATCTCAAAGAATTGGCTTGTACAGCACCTAACATGTGGTAATACGTTCATGGTTGAGGAGTTAAAATTGGACGGGATTACCTGTCCAAAATGTGGAAGAAGGATCCCGAAGGACGACCTGTCAATAATAGGGGGAATATTTGCCTGTAAGGGCTGTGGATCCAGGTTTGATGCACCCATGCTAGTTTATTCATGTCTTTCATGCAGAAATAAGTTCACCTTAAAGGAGTTGGATTTTGCGCCGATCTACTCATTTGAAATAGAGGAGTCGGCTAAGGAATTCCTAGAAGCGTTTGGCCTTATTCTCGACATAAGTAATCAGCTCGAAAAGGAGGGCTATAAGGTCGATTTTCCGGGGCAAATAGTAGGTAACTCCGGGATAACCCACACTTTTCCTCTGCTTATAACGACCGAAAAGGGAAAAATAGCTGTAGAACCTACTTTTTACAACAAATCGATAACCCCCGCCTATTACCTGCAGTTGTATGCTAAGTTATTAGATGCCCCATCACTTCATCTCTTATTGCTCGTGGGGAATTTAACAGAGGATGTTAAAAGCTTAATAGAGTCATCTAAGCCGAAGAACTTAAGCGTTTTCATAGTCTCCTCAGCAAGAGAGATAATTGAGAGGATAAAGCAGTTTATAGAGGGGCTTAAGGAAGTAGAGGCCAAATAAGACTCTAGGATTTAGATTCAAGCCTTGACTTTATGTCCATCACATATTTCATGATTACCGGATGATTTGGGAATATTCTTAAAACCTCCCTAAAAGCCTTCTCAGCTAGCTTGTATTCCCTCCTGTAATAATAGATGAGGCCCATGTTGTTATGAGCAGCGGCGTTGTCCTTGTCTATCTCCACAGCTCTCTTATAGCTCTCTAAAGCCCTATCCAGATCCCCCATGATAGTGTAGATATTCCCCTGAAAGAAGAAGGCCTCGCAGAAGAGGGGATCTGCTTCTCCTGCTTTTATAAAGCTCTCCAGGGCTTTATCGAATTTTCGCAATATTGAGTATATTGCCCCCTTGCGGAATAAAGCGCAGGCGAAATCGGGGAAAAGAGAAAGAGCTTTATCGTATTCATCAAGCGCTTTCTCCAGCTGATCGGTTTTAATCCCAAACCATCCCTTTGAAAGGTTTTCGTAAATAAGCCCCAGCTTATAATGGGTTAGGGCTTTAGCCAGTAGTTCATTATCTTTATTCTTGCTCACAAACCTTTCCAGGGACTCATCCTGATACTCCATCTCCTTTGGCATGAATTTCTTATATTTCCTTGGCACTCTCCATTGAATAACCAAGTTTCTATGAAGCCTTCTGTTCCTCACATCGTCGAAAACCCCCTCAATAGCCTTCTTAAAGGCCTCCTCATACCTATTCTTCCTAAGAAGCTTGCTGATATCGGAACTCAATTTAAATCAAAAATTTAATTGCCGGTTTCATATTTAAGTCGGGAATTTGAGCCGAAAATAAACATCTCAAATCACTGATTTCAAAAGGCTCATCTCCTTAATTCTAAGGAGAAGCCCCCTATAGCTTGATTAAGTCGTTTAGTTTATATTCTCGGCGGGGTTTTGTTAATTTTCACCGAACAATCTCCAAGTTAGTAATTGCCAGCTGAATCAGGTGATTTCTCATTAAAAAAGGAGGAAGAATCTGTTGGCTAAAGAAGGGCAATAATCTGATTATCTCCTAACTTTTGCGCATCCAAAGTTCATATTTTGATCTATTAGAGCTGTTGATGAAAGGTCAGGGTAAAATCATGGTTAATTAAAGCTTAAGTTGATCGATCAATACTTAATTATTCTTGCTTAAGCCTGGCTTAGAACTCCAGCTTATTGAAATATAGAATAAATTCTAGGTGATAAAAATGGCCAGAAAAAGTAAGGAAAGGCCAATATATCCAATGGTCATCTCCCCAAGCCATAAGCGCCCTAGAAAGGGAAAAGGATTTAGCCTCGGTGAGCTTCAGGCTG
>CAYLIY010000073.1:0-4930 GCA_964384015.1 uncultured Nitrososphaeria archaeon
GAATTGAACTCATATGTTGCATATGAAGAGCTTAGAGGGGTTATCCATATCCCGATATCATCCCAGTAAATTTTTCCTTGAGAGAAGGCAGGAGGTCCCGTGATAATACTCGCATATAATACTATCTCATAAGTTCCAGTTGTCAAGAATATGGATGTCACATCTCGACTGACCGATGTCCAATCTGCCTCATTGCTTCCAGACCCGGACAGACTCCATACAACATGCTCTGCGTTGTTCGGATCAATTATGATAACCTTAAACTCGTATAAGACTACTGAATTACATGTGAAATTATAGTTAAATGTTAACGTGGCGCTGGATGGGACAATATTCACGTTAAATTGCTGAGTCCAATTTCCATTTCCCGATGCTTTCTTTTCTGGAACAGAAACATATACGGACCCCCCTGAATGTGACGTGTTTTCCCAACCACTGAGCGCATCACCTAAAGTTACATTTGTCCAACCTGAGGCATCACTTGTGAAATTTCCATTTTCTATAGGATCAAAAGAAGGCCCTCCTATTGCCTTAACCCTCATCGAATATGAGCCGGTATAGCTCTGAGCTGTAGATCTCCCACCTACTCCGGTTACAGTCCACACGTAATTAGTCGAGTTGTCCTCGAAGTCCTGGACCCAAGCCAGGTACCTGCCGTTTATCTCGACCTTGATGAAAGTTTCCCTTAAGACCGCGGTATATGCTGTGCTTTCAGGGTAAACAAGCACGTCAAATCTATAGCCAGAAGGAGCTGTTGGCGCTGAAGGCGGGTATTTAAGAGAGGCTATATTTCCTCTTGTTGAAATAACCTGTATTATTGTGCCATTTGTTATCGTCATTGTTGTCTCCACGTGAATGGTCTCAGTCTCATGAGGCTCTATTAAAGTGTCGTTTACGTCTATGTAGGTGACCTGGGAATCAGTGATTACCCCTACATGGCTTATCATGACTTGAATGCTTCCCTCATTTTCGATCGTTACGTTAAATCCATCAGCTGTTAATACCACATCGTTTACCTTAAAATCCTCGGCTAATTCCTCTCCTCTTGCTATCGAGGACGCTATCATCGACTCCTGATAACTTCTCATTTGGCTTGCTATATAGATGAACAGGGAAAACGCTGTCGCTAGAATTAAGAATATGAACGCTGCTGCTACAAGAGTTCCTATTCCCCTAGACCTCAACGTACTTCTCATAGCTATTTCCTCTCTCACTAACGACCTTTACCTTATAAGTTCCCGATGAAAGGCTAATGCTTACCGTAAGTTCTTTAATCTCATCCGGATTTACTATAGTTTCCTTCTCGAAGTGCTGGCCATTTACGTAGATAGCGACTATCCTTGCCTCTATATCCCCATATGAGTAGATGAAGACGTGGAGGGTTGAATCGGTGCTGTTATAATAAGAATAGGTTATGATGAATCTCTCATCAGCTTTGGCTGTTGCTAACGAGAGCTTAGTCCCCATCGATGATCGAAAGTCAGCGAAGAATTTCAGAGAATAAATGTACAATCCCGAGCCCAACCCTATGGCTATGGTTATTATGATCAGAGATGCTATTATCTCACTGACTCCTCTTTTGTTCATGTCTTCTTAAAATAAGATTTAAAGAACTAAGCTAATGAACTTTCGTTAACGCTAAGTTGATCACGGATCAACATTCTCGCCTTAGGTTCGAAATGACCATAGAGTTTTAGGGATCTCTTAGAATTTTTAAAGGGATCTTAACATCTTATTTAGGGGCTGTTCTTGAAGACCGGTAAGAAAAGAATAATACTGGCCTCATCATCGCCTAGAAGGATAAATCTCTTAAAGAAACTAAGAATTCCCTTTAAGCTGGCTAAGCCAAGAGTAAAGGAGGGACTTACCTCCACGGCTAACGATCCTGTCGGCTTGGTGATCAAAAGGGCCAAACTTAAAGCTCAAAGTGTTAAAAGAGAGCCAAAAAGCGTGATAATATCGGCTGATACGATAGTCATGGTCGACAATGAGATACTTGGAAAGCCTAGATCAATAAAGGAAGCTAAGCTCATGATCTCGAAACTTAGCGGCAAATGGCATAAGGTTTACACCGGCTTAGCTGTTTTAGATACCGAAACCGGGAAAACATTCACGGATTATGCCGAGACAAAGGTTAAGTTCAAGAAATTGAACGATGAAGAGATAGATTTTTACTTAAAAACAAAGGAGCCCATGGATAAGGCAGGGGCCTACGCTATTCAGGGATATGCCTCGCTTTTCATCGAGGAATTGGAGGGATGTTATTATAACGTAATGGGGTTGCCCTTAAATAAATTGTACAAATTGCTTAAGGGGGCAGGAGTAGATCTCCTTGAATACATAAATCATCCAACTAGATCGTCTGTTGTCTAATGGGGGTTTAAAGCTTATAGCTTACAAAATCAAATAAATGAAGTGGACCCACACCTCCCGACGCCCCATTGAGGGATGGGATGAAAGGAGGCAGCTTGCGGGGTCATCCTCCCAACACCTTCTTCCCTTGTTTAAATCAGATCGATAAAACCGGGACATTTCCAAAACCAGTTAAATTTATTCTCTCTCCAGGCTTAGCTTCAGCTAAAATCACCCTGATGCCAACAGTTTTTCCCTTAATGCAACCAGCAACTAGGGCGTCTCTTATCATCCTTATAAGCTTGAAATCAGAGGTCTCGTTTGGGATCGGCACCATGTCTAAGCCAGATACGCAAACGAAAATATATGACACAAAATCCCTCAATCCTATTCTTCCATCCTCGACAGCCCTCTTAAGCTGATTGTCCTCAGCTAAGGGAAGCATTACCTCATTAAATCCCACTGTTCTAATTTTCTTAGATAAACCATTTATTGACTTGTTCAGATCGAAGATTGCGTAATGAGTGCCTGGAGATCCGAATTTATCGTTTATTATGGTCTCTATTAACCTAGCTACGCTGTCCTTCATCCAAGGGGAGACAGAGGAGTCAACTCCCAAGAATTCCAGGTTTATTCTCTCCGCGACGTCTCTCCCTATTTCTTCCGCCAATCTTAAAGATCGAGAGAGTTCTTCTTTCAATCCTTTACCACTTTCCACAGCATCTCTCAATTGAGTTGCATATAATAAGCTTAGACTAAGCCCCTGCCTTTTTGAAACAGTAGCTGGAAAATAGGGGGTTTCAGGTGTTGATCCATATGTAAAGGCTAAGTGGGTGAAGGCATCCTGCCCTGCAACCCTATCTATCTTCCTCCAAAGTTTTACTACTTCCTTTAAGTCTAAACAGGGCAAATTCCTTAAATCTCCGATATTAAACGAAAAATAAAGCCTTTTAGTCTCTTTAAGAATTTCAGGGATTTGTTTCAGGTAAGAATACTTTCTTTCAATTGGAATAGCAGCTATGTCCATTTTATATTCCTCAAGATAGTTTTCAAGAAGCGCTGACAGGTCATTTAAGTCAACTTCTCCAAAAACAGCCTTTAGAACATTAATTGGCGGTAAAATAACCCTATTCATGAAAACGTCCAGTTTAAGCTCCCTCTCAACCTCTATAAGTAATGGACAATATTTCGAGAAGTTTGATTCCAGGAAGGATCTGACATCTTCCTCTCTTCTTGGTTTAGGAAAATGAACGGCAAAAGCTCTAATTTTGATCATGAATCATCAGACCTGATTTACCAGAAAAATTATAAACTAAGGGTATTTAAGCCCAGATCCTGAATTAAATCTCTAGCAACTCCTTGGCAAACTTGGTTAAGATCTTATATCCATTCCCTGTTACAAGCACGGTGTCCTCTATTCTCACACCTCCTATCCCAGGGATGTAGACTCCGGGCTCTATCGTTACAACCATTCCTTCTTTTAGCTCATCTTCAACATTTCCAGCCAATCTTGGCGGTTCATGGATCTCTAGCCCTAATCCATGGCCAGTGGAATGAATGAAGTACTTACCATAGTTATGCTCCCTGAGAATTCTTCTTGCCATCTCGTCTATCTCTTTACATTTGACTCCCGGCCTAATTTTTTCAATAGCCGCTGTTTGCGCCTCTAAAACTGCTTGATAGATTCTCCTCTGAGCAGGAGTTGCCCTGCCCACGACAACCGTTCTCGTCATGTCAGCATAATAGCCCTTATACTGTGGACATAGATCTATAGTGACGAAATCTCCATCACTTATCCTCTTATCAGAAGCTCTTGCATGAGGTAAGGATGACCTATTTCCAGAGGCTACTATTGGATGAATGTCCCCGATTCCCCCCTTCTTGGCCATCGCCCTTAAAGCCTCAGCAGCTACATCCATTTCTGTTATATCCGGCTTTATGGCGTTTAAAGCGGCCATTATCCCCTCTATAGAGGCCTCACAAGCCTTTTTAATCATGAATATTTCCTCCTCATCCTTTATCATCCTTAGCTCATAAATCATCTTGGTGGCATCTTTAAACTTGGCCCTGGGGAGGGCCTTTACAAGGGCTTCGTACTTCTTAACGGGTAAAAAAGTGCCCTCAAACCCTATATTTGACTCCTCCAGTCCAAGTTGTAAAATAACTGTTTTAACAGCTTCTTCTAAACTCTTTACCCTTAAATATTCCCCCTCCACAGGATAGCTTGAGTATGCATGGACTTCATCTACTATCTGGGCTTCTTTTGCTCTTTCTTCCTCTAAAACATGTACTATAGCGTGAATTTTTTCTTTAGAGACCAGAATAGAAGCATAATCGAGTTTTAAGCCAGAAAAATAGGCTATGTTTGGAGGATTGAACAAGATTAAAGCGTCCAGTTCTGATCTATCTAAGGCCTCAAATATCCTTGATTTCCTCTTCAAGGACCTCCCCAACTAAAATATTGGATGTTTAAATTAAACATTAGCGTTTGGTCCATTAAAAATGCATTTAAAGAGCTGATTTTGGCAAGAGGAACCTATAAACCGGCATAATTAGCTATACCAGTGGAAGTTTAGCT
>CAYLIY010000074.1:0-4861 GCA_964384015.1 uncultured Nitrososphaeria archaeon
GTTGTAGGTACAGTTTCGGTTACCGTTACAGCTTCTGGCGGCGGAAAGACAGCAGGTGCAGCTACTACTCCGATCCCTAGTCCGATTAATAAAGTTATGACAGCTATTATTGCTGCAAATGTTTTAGATGCTTTAACTGAGGACTCCGCCATAATCTCGCCTCTGAAGGTAAACGAGTTCACCTAACAACTTATAAATTTTTGCGAATTTTTCTGTAAAGAAAACCTTTAAGTAGCCAAAATTAAGATATATGTCGCATAGTGGTGAGATAAGTGATAGAACCCATATACATGGACGCGCTCGTTTTTAGTAGCCTTTTAACGCTTCTCAGCATAGGTTTAACGATGACTTACTTAACAACAAGAGTTCCTAACTTCGCTCATGGCTCTTTAGCAATGATAGGGACTTATGTCTCCCTAACCGTGGATAAGGTCTTTAAAGCCTCGATTTATCAGAATCTTTACTTATCATTTATAGCATCTGGATTGGCGGCATTAACGATTTACTTGTTGATCCTTAAGCCCTTAAGGAACAGAGGAGCATCTATAGATGCCTTAATGATCGCCACCTTAGCTATAGATATAATTCTTCTTGCAATTTTCAATATCTATACGGATATCCTAATTAGGGAATTTAAAGCCGTAACCGGAAGGAAGTTCCTATTAAGATCTTCTGATTTAATAATCTTTAACCAAAGAGCAGCTCTAATTGTTTCTTTAGCTCTTGTGGTAGTTCTAACGACTGCTCTTTACCTATTATTAACCAGGACTAAGTTTGGGATAGCTATGAGAGCAGTTATAGAGAATCCGTCTCTAGCCGCTACCGTTGGGATAAATACCGAGCTAGTTTATTCTGTCTCATGGTTCATAGCTGGGGGGCTAGCAGGAATTTCGGGTGGGCTTCTTCCGTTATGGTTCTTATGTGACCCTGCTTTTGGATCAACAATAGTGGTTAGTATATTTGCTGCAAGCATAGTTGGCGGTCTCTATAACATATATGGCGCTCTTTTAGGAGGTTATTTGGTCTGTCTCTCAGATATTTTAGTAACAAGCTTCTTAGCCTCTTACCTCGGCGCTTGGGTAATTCCATATAGGCCTCTCATTCCGCTAATCATGATGGCAGCGACTCTTCTTATAGCTCCAAAAGGCCTTACAGGCATAAATTGGTCGAGAATTTTAAGGAGGTCGAGATAAGGTGCAGACAGAACTAATATTCATGATAGACCTCCTAGCAACCTTTGCTATATACTTAATAGTGTCTCTCAGCCTTAATCTGGAATTCGGTTATGCAGGAGTGCCAGATTTCGGAAAGCTATTAAGTGTTGCTGGAGGGGCATTTGTTGTAGGCTATTTTCCTGGCAGGTTTGCAGCATGGATCTTAGGTATTGGCCAAGATCTCGATTACATAGGGGATAATTCGCTGATAGTCTCCCAGCTTAATCTCCATCTTCAAAACGATCCTTTATTCGCAATTTCCCTATTACTTATCACTCTTCTCATAGCTGGATTAATCGGCGCAGCTCTGGGATTTATCGCCTCTTATCCAGCTATAAGATTAAGAGAGGAATATTTAGCCATGACCCTCTTAGCCATGGCTGAGGCCATTAGAGTGATTGGAAGGTATCATCCGCCAATTGTTGGAGGGACTCTCGGTGTCCAGGTTCCAGATCCGTTTGCATGGACAGGCGAGTTGAGATTTGTGATTGCTTCTATGTTCACTCTTTTGGTGGCCTTCCTGGTATTTCTATATTTGGAGCGGTTAATAAGGTCTCCACTCGGAAGGACATTAAGGGCGATTAGAGATAATGAGGATGTTGCAAAAGCTTATGGGAAAAATGTTGCTTTAATTAGAATGAAGACAATTCTAGTTTCCTCAATTATAGGGGCCATAGGTGGTGCTCTTTACGCTTTTTATACTTGTGGAGTTATAGCAGTTGGTTATGACAGGGTTACATGGACCTTCTGGCCATGGGTCATGGTTATATTAGGCGGAACCGCGAACAATTTAGGTGTTGCTTTAGGAACATTTGTCTTCGTAGCCGTTAGAAAACTAATAATATTCTACAAGGAGCTTTTGTCCCCCTTTATACCGTTTGATGTGGTATGGCTTGATCCACTTCTCCTAGGGTCCTCCCTAATAATTATTCTAATGTTCAGGCCAGAAGGCTTATTACCTGAAAAACCAACCTTTACCGTTAAGCTCGACAAGTCAAAACTCTCAACCTATCTGGTGAAGAGCACATCAGACAAGGAAATTAAGTAATTTAATTTCTAGATTTTAATCTTAAATTGGCGTAAGGTAACAAGAATGTTCGTCAATTACAAGGATCAAGCTAACTTAATATTCGCGGATCTTCATATACACTCAAAATATAGCAGAGCTACCAGCAGGTTAATGGAGCCCCGTTTTATAGCTGCTTATGCTGAAATTAAAGGCTTAAACATCATCGGAACTGGCGATTTCACGCACCTCCTTTGGTTAAGGACTTTAAGAGACGAACTCATCAAATGCGAGGACAGTGAAGGATTATATGAGCTAAAAGAAGGAACATATGACCTAAAATTTATATTGCAAACAGAGGTATCAACAATCTTCAATTTCTCCGGAAGAACAAGAAAAGTTCACCATGTTATTTTATCGCCATCATTCGAGGTAGTAGATCAAATTAACGATAGATTGAGGTTTTTCGGGGATCTTGAAGCTGATGGTAGACCAACGTTAAACATGTCGCCCCCTGAGCTTGTAGAGATACTAAAATCAATTTCAGACGATGTGGAAATATATCCTGCTCATGCATGGACCCCTTGGTATGGAGTTTTTGGATCTAAATCAGGTTTTAATTCTCTTAAGGAATGTTATCAGGACAAAACAGATGAAATACACGCATTAGAGACGGGATTGTCCTCTGATCCTCCCATGAACTGGCGTCTATCTTCGCTGGATAAAATCACGTTGATCTCAGCAAGCGATGCCCATTCTCCATATCCGTTAAGAATAGGGAGGGAGGCTACAGTATTCCGTCTAAGAAAGCTATCGTACTTCTCGATAATTCATGCCATAAGGTCAAAAAATCCCACAGAGCTGATTTTCACCATAGAAGTTCCCCCTCAATACGGCAAGTACTTCTTTACTGGACATAGGAAATGCAGAGTTGTTCTGTCTCCGGAGGAATCTCTAAAATTGGGAAATATCTGTCCCGTGTGTGGTAAGAAGTTAACGATAGGAGTTAAGCAAAGAGTAGAAGAGCTAGCAAATAGGCCAGAGCTAAGCAGACCTCCAGCTAACTTTCCTGGTTTTGTTTACATGCTCCCATTAGAGGATATCCTTAACAAAGTTGGTTTGGAGACAAATGCCGGAAATTTATATAATAAGCTTGTAGACAAAGCTGGAAATGAGTATAAGGTCTTGATAAAAATGACTTATGAGGAGATATCGCAAATCGCAAACAAAAGGCTAGCTTTAGCCATTAAATTCCTAAGAGAGGGCAAGTTCAGCTTTGAGCCTGGTTATGATGGAGTATACGGAAGAGTTACATTTCCAATTGAGGGAAAGCAGGTTAAGAGAAAATTTAAAACAACATCGCTCGAAGAGTTTATGTAGCGGTGTTGGATGTGGAAGAGAAAACCTGTTTTACAGATCTCTCCATCATTTTATTTATCTTACAATACCCGGCCATGTTTATCCCAATAGTCGTCCGTGTATTTTATTCGAATAAACCTGAGAAAATTTTCCTTTTAACTGTTAGGGATCCCGCATATCCTTCTCTGGCGATCTTAATATTGGTAGTAGCCTCTTACTTATTTGTTCTTGGACTCGGTAAAAAAGAGAATGTTCTTCACGAGCTTTCAATGATTTTGTCCCTACAAGGCACATTAACGGCCATTTTATATTATCTCTCATGTCTGGCTATTTCTGGTGATTTACTAAGGTCCGTTTCCCTAATGACCTCTGGATTATCCCCGATTCTGATACCGGTTATTCAAATAACATCATCATTCCTTATAAATCCCAATTTTCTCGCAGGTATTTCCATCAAAAAATCCCGTAAGAATCTCATAATTTTAGTCCCCTTGACGGCTCCTCTACTATACTACGTGCTGGCCAGCTCATTTGGCCAAAATGCCTATATAAACGCATTTTCAGTGGTTTACTTTTTATTTACCGTCATACTTATCATAAAATTACTGAAATAGACGTATCAGAGAATTTTTCGACCAGTTGTTAATAGCGCTGTAAATCCTATCATTCTCATATTAGGCCTTGTTCTACCCGGCCTTACTAGCATTTTCCTTAAAAATATCTCCACAGTTTCTACGTCGATAAATTTGTCTCTCATAGCCTCTATAACTCTCTCTGCTTGATTATAGGTAGGAGTTATTATCCCTAAAAAGCCGCTACCTTTCAAAGCATCATATGCTACATCTACGGCCCTCCAAGGCTCTCCTATGTCAAGGAATACAGCATCAACATTTCTTTCATCTATTCCCTCCAGAACGTCGCCTCTTTTAATGGTGACGTATTGTAAAAGATCTGCCTTGCTTAAATTTTCCTTGGCTATCTTTATGAACTCATCCCTAATTTCATAGCTATAAACATGGCCGTTAGGCCTGACTATCCACGCTAGGAGAGATGTAAGGGCTCCACTCCCGGTCCCTGCCTCAACAACTATACTTCCGCTCTTAATTCCGCTTTTAACCAATAAGAATCCCAAATCCTTTGGATAAACTATTTGTGTTTTTCTCTTCATCTTGAATATATAATCTACCATTGTCGGCTTAAGAGTATATACACGTGTTTTGTCAACATCAACAACATCTCCATAATTCTTTCCAATCAAATCCGAATGCCTGATGTTTCCTCG
>CAYLIY010000075.1:0-4775 GCA_964384015.1 uncultured Nitrososphaeria archaeon
CCCTGAAGTCTGTACTCGCTGTCCTGTTAGGATAACCGATTATGTCCGGTCTATCCCCAAAGGCTGGCGCGCTGAACCAGCAGTACTCCCAATTAACCCCATCCACATAGGGGAGAATCGGTAAATCCAAGGGCCACAATCCGACCCTCGTCGAGACATAAAACTCCCTTCCCGTCTCCTGCTCCCATTGCTTCACATTTTCCCACAGGATTTTGTACAGCTCTATGACCATGAGCTTCTTGAATTTATCCCACTCCTCCCAAAGAGCTCTTACATGTGGATCGGGATCCTTAGCTGGAGCATCTGCTGGGTTAGCCAGTAGTTGACCGGTCTCAGTCCACTGCTCGTACTTGTGATATCCTCGATCCCTAAGGTACTGGGTGAAGTTAAAGCTCTTAATGTCATCTATGCCGAACCTCTTTCTTAGCTCCTCTATGCTATACTTCGAGGCTAAGTATTCATTGAACTTTCCCATGGTCTCTGGATCGAAGCTGCCCCAGCTATAACAGCCTTCTCCTCCATCGAACTCTACCCCATCAACCCCAGCATCGAATAAAAGCCTCATGAACTTTATGAAGAAGGAGCGCCAAGCTTCTCTCCCCTCATAACCTATGGTATAGGGCAGGTCCACCCAGTACGTCCCGTTTAAGTCCATCGGAGATACTTTCTCAGCGCTCAAGTTCCAATACTCCATGAATTCTATGTTTTCACTCAAGCTGGAAAACGGCCTATACAATATTCCCCTTATCCCCATAGCGTGGAGCATCGTGAAGATAGCCTTAACTTGATCGAAGTCCTCGTAGAAATCTAAGCTAATTGGATCTCCAGCTAACGTTGCTCTCAGAGGAAAATCTCTAGAGTAGTCCCCAAAAAACTCGATCGAATGAAATCTTAAGCTGTAGAGGGAAAAAGTCTCATCGTCAGAGGTAGGTCTATGGTCTTTAACTGGGAGATTTACGCGAAGACCATCTAATTTAAGAGGATCCGTGTTTGAAGCTAAAGAGACCAGAAGAAAGGAGTTCATTAATAGCATGAACATCAGCATCGGAGAAAGTAAGCGGTTAAACAACGTAAACCCTCCAAACCTGCCCTTAGATTCATTTATACATTTTAAGCTTTACGTTAAATAAACATCAGCTTACAACGGGCATCTAAGATTAGAATTCTTTATAAATTCATCACTCAGCCTTGGCCCTAACTCCTGTCCCCTCGATGAAGTTAAGAACTTATGGAATCGAGGACGAGTTCCACTGTGCAAATAATGAATGAAGCTGGATCTTAAGATGGATTGAGTTTAAAACTCAAACAACTCCCTTATGTTTAGGACCTTCAAGAATAGCCTTAAAAGATGGTAACTAAGTCCTCTTAGTTACTGAATCAAGCATTTTTTCACGAGCTCTTCGCCAATAATTGGAATCTCTTTATCTATAGCCATTTTAACGAACTGGTTCCCTCTCTTCATAGATTCTAAGGTTTCCTCGTAAGTATACATCGTTATCTCCACGTTAACATCTTTAACTGCCTTCACAAACGTTCTATATTTGCACTCATCTGCCATGATGGATTAAATCGATGTCGCTCATCCCCTAACAAACTCTCCTCTAGCAATTGAACCCGTTAAAATGATAGCTCTTGGCTTCAATTCTCTCCCTTAATTTTATGAAGAATATCCTTTAAGTCCTTCTCTAAATCAGCGGCTGAAAAATTCCTTTTAATAACTTCCCTTAATTTGACCTCTAACATACCCGATCACCCTTCTTGCTATACCCAAGGCCTTTTCCGCGTCTTTCCTCTCATAGTGTTTAAACGGGGCTCCATGAGGCCAGACGTTCGGGTATCTAGTTGGGACATAGTGCCTATCTAACTCTTCTCCTGACTCGATTAATTCTTAATAAATTTAAGCTTGTAACAAATGACGGGACTATTTACGGATGAGATGAACCAGATAATCGATTATTCTCTCGTTTATCTTCACTCCTGTTGTTTTTGTTATGGCTTTAAACTGGGGGTTATGATTCACCTCACTTACAAGCAGTCCTTCTTTTCCCTCGAGGATATCTATGCCTATAATCTCCCCTTTCACGATTTCCGCAACTCTTAAGCTCAGCTCCATAAGCTCCTTCGTTATTTTACATGGCTCTGTCTTAGCTCCAATCGTCGCGTTGCTTCTCCAGTCATTCCTTAATTTATACCTGTACATGGCGGCCACGACCTCATCCCCTATCACAAACGTCCTAATATCCCTCCTTACTGGAATATATTCTTGAATATAGAAGATTTTATGCAATGGATTGTCTAACTCCTCTCTTAACGTAAGGATAACGTTAGCTGTTTCCTTATCCTGTATAAGAGCCACCAGCCTTCCCCAGCTTCCAATCAGCGGTTTTATTATAGCGAAGTAGTTCAGCTCGGCTAATATTTCCAATGCCTGTTCCTTGCTAAAGGCTATAAAGGTCTTTGGAGTTGGCACATTTCCTTTTCTCAATACTAAGCTTGTTAATAGCTTATTTCCGCATATGCTTGAGGTTCTATACGAGTTCACGACAATGTATCCTTTGCTCTCAAGAATGGCCGTTGAGTAAAGTCCCCTGTAATAGCTGATACACCTTTGAAGGAACAAGTCACGATTTACGTAGTTTTTGTCCGAAATTTTATCTAATCTCCTTACTTTCACGTTTAAAACTTCCATTTCAACTCCTTTCTTCTTAGAAGCTTTTATTAGCTCCTTTTCCTCCCAATTAATCCTATCACAAACCATTGTCAGCCTCAAGTCCTCATCCCTTTAAATCGTTTAGGAGATCGAATCCGTAAGTCCACGGAAGGGACTCCAGGTATTCGTTCAGAGACTTTACCTCCATCCTCACCTTCTTTGACTTAAACTCCTTAATTGATTTGATTACGGCTTTAATCAATCCTTCTGATGTTAATAGGGGAATCCCAAAGTCAATGGCTAGGCGTTTTAGTTTGTAAGCCATAGTTGATTCTTTATTTGGTGAAAGATCAATTAATAAGTCAATTTTACCACTTTTTAGGTAATTAAAAGCATCCTTGAATTCAAGAATCTTCATTTCGGTCTTTCTGGTGGATTTACCTAAACAGTCTATCATGAATATCTCACAGCTCATTTCCCTAAGATCATCCATAAATGTCTCAAAAACTCCCGAATTGCTCCCAATTACGAGGATGGAGCTACCTGAAATCGGCAAGTTTTGCTCAGATGCCATTTGAGCCTTCAATAGCGCTCCTGCAAAGCTTTTATCGATGCATGCTACCTCACCTGTGCTCTTCATCTCGACCCCTAATGTGGGATCAGCGCCCGTTAATCTCATAAAGCTGAATTGAGGGGCCTTGACTCCAAAATACCCCAATTCAGCCGGCTCTTTAAAAATAAGCTCTTTAAGCTTGAATCCGAACATACAGGATACTGCCAGCTTTATCAAATTCACTCCCGTTACCTTAGAAACATAGGGCATGGATCTGCTCGCTCTAATATTGCACTCAATTACAAATACCTCCTCATCCTTAACTATGAACTGCAGGTTAAAGGGTCCCCTTATTCTAAGGGCTCTAGCTATTTTTTCGGAGTAGTCCTTTATCTCCTCAATCACGCTGTTATTTAGGCTTAATGGAGGAATACACATCGTTGAATCTCCGCTATGAATTCCCGCGTTATCCACGTGCTCTATGACAGCTCCTATGAACACGCTTTCCCCATCTGATACAGCGTCGACCTCAACCTCCTTAGCTCCCTCAATAAACTTACTTATCACGACTGGATGCTCTCTTGAAACCTTTGTAGCTAAGAAGAGAAAATCCCTTAATTCCTCTGGAGAATAGGCAACCCTCATAGCTGACCCGCTTAGAACGTAGCTAGGTCTAACGAGAACGGGATATCCTACCTCCTCCGCGAATTTTAAAGCCTCCTCTATAGACGTTAACCTTCTCCATTTTGGCTGTTTAAGTCCAAGTTCAGCCAGGAGAGAGCTAAACTTTGCCCTATCCTCGGCCCTATCTATATCAACTGCTCTAGTTCCGATTATCTTAGCCCCTACGGAACTGAGCTTCAGAGCCATATTGTGAGGAATTTGGCCTCCCATACTGACTATTACGCCAAGCGGCCTCTCCTTTTCATAAATATCAAGGACCCTTTCAAGCGTGAGCTCCTCAAAATAGAGCTTATCACTTATATCGTAATCTGTACTTACAGTCTCAGGATTGCAGTTTATGATTATTGCTTGATCTATTCCCTGATCTCTCAACGACCAAACGGTATTAACGCAGCACCAGTCAAATTCTACAGAAGACCCTATTCTATAGGGTCCGGATCCAAGAACTATCACCTTCTTAAGCCTGAGCTCCTCATTGTAATTCACATCGTCTGAGCTGCCTCCATAAGTCAAATAGAGGTAATTAGTCTTAGCTGGCCACTCGGCCGCCAAGCTATCAACTTTTTTTGCCACTGGAGTTATCCCGAATTCCCTCCTTAATCTCCTTATTTTCGCCTCGTCGATGCCAGAATATTTGGAGATTTGCTCATCTGAAAATCCCAGTAACTTAGCTCTCCTAATTAGTTCTTTAATTCTTCTTTTATCGTGAAAATTTCTCAAGGAACACAGTTTATGCTTAAAATCCACTATGTTCTTGATCTTCCAAATAAACCAAGGATCTATGCCAGTTAATTTACTTATTTCTTCAACAGTAAATCCCTTTTCAAGGGCTTTTGCTATATAAAAGATCCTCTCATGAGTTGGGTTCTTAAGCTTATCCTTTACGAT
>CAYLIY010000076.1:0-4768 GCA_964384015.1 uncultured Nitrososphaeria archaeon
TCCTCGATATTCCATCAGGAAGTTATCCAGATTATCTGGAGTTAAATGCCCTCTGAATGGAGGGGAACCTGTTCCTATGATCGGGAATATGCTGATATCCTCCTTCTCTGCTATTCTACCCAATTTCGATAGGGCGAGCTTAGATAACAGAACAGCGACTGGAAGGCCGTAGTTTAACGCTGGATCCGATCTAGCTATAAAAACCCTTAAATATGGGGGTTTAACAGCTTTTACATAATTCCTGACGATCCCATCTATGCTCACTATGCTCGGTTTATCCTCTATTAGCGGTATCACCTCTATGGACTTAGGTCTGAACTCGCCCACCCAATCCTTAACGCAGAACTCCTCATCTATCTTAACTGTTTCCCTCTCGACTATCAGCTTTCTGTAACCGTGTAAAATCCTTAAAAGCTCTGAGTGGGATCTCGTTAAGGGGAGTATGACCTCAAATATTGGTGGAGGAGCGTCTTCACCGTAAAACACTCTGGCCACGTCATAGCACCGGGGAATTGATTCAAGAACCTCCATCAATGACTTCTTCTCAACGGCCTCAACGTTCGGGTTAGGTATCCTGTAAGTTAGGAAGATGTCCCTTCCTATCCTTTTATCCCTGAAGAAATCCGAGTAATTAAGCAGAAGCTTTCTAACCACATGAGGATCAACATCCTTTCCTTCCCAATCCCACATCTGCTCATGACAGCCCAGCTCGCTAAAGACATAATATGCCTCAAAAACTTCATCCTCCCCTTGTATGATCTCCGAGCCCCTAAGCCAACTCGGCGGGGAGGCATTATCCGGATGCTGGGTGGACATAGTACGTGGAATTTTACGTAGCAAGCTCCACCACAAGGCAAAACTAAACAATAAGGGAGTTATAAAGTTTATTCACGGGGCCAGCACGATGATACCTAAGTATTAGCGTATCGGACTACTGTATAGACCTTAAGAGAATCTTCAATTGAAGCTTATGCTACAGCACTGTCCTGGGGGATACTAGAGTTTGAGGCTAAGAGGGAGAAGCTCAGCTAGTATAGAGGGGGAGAAAGAGGTTATTGAGAAAGCTTTAGCCGAGTTGGTCCGTCAAAGTCTTGATTTCATAGAGTTTCCATACAATAAGATTAGGGTTAGGAAGGATTTCCCTAAGCTTTTGGCGTTGATTAAGGTTTCAGCTTATCTGCACAGTCATAGAATAAATAGTTGGTGAATTAAGTGTTTGTCAGAATTAGAAGGAGGGGTACGCTAACAATTCCATCTGAGATTAGAAGAAAAGTTGGGATAAAAGAGGGAGATGTGGTCGAAGTAGAATTGACTAAAGAAGGTGTTATAGAGCTAAGGAAGGTTAAGGATCTAGATTCTGTAAGGAAAATGGTTGAGGGAAGACTTCCTCAGTGGAGCGAACTAGAAGGAGCTGCAGATAAATTACTTCTGAAGGAAATGAAGAATTAGCTCTAATCTATCGATGATTAGCTTGAATTTGAGTAGATTGCCTGATATACAGTCTCTAAGTGTTAACATTTCTTCCTAAAGGCTTAACCATGACATAAAAACATTTAAACCGTACAGTTTTAGTTTCATACTCTTCGATGAATATTTAACGTTAAAGAAAAGGCTAAGTAAACTCCTGAGAAGACTAATGAGTTATCCATAAGATAGTATGACACTACTATCGCGACAAACAATCGATACTAGCTGTAATTACGCTTTTTAACTTCTTTGACTTAAGATGCAAATATCATTTACATCTCTTGCCTTGTTTGATGATTATTATACTTGTTCTCTAGGGAATTATAGCTTGACTTTAGCTTATCATACTCGCTAGGTCCTTATATCGTGATTCTAAATTGTTATATTCGCTTTGCAAAGCATTAATGAAATCACATAAAAAACCTCTCTGAGTTATTTTTAGCAAGCTTCAGCTCTTTATCTGCTTTTTTCGCTATAATCTCGATGAAGTAGGTCGTTAAAAATGCTTGAAGATCGCCTCCCTGCAAAGATGCCATCTCCATGAGTCTAAGGATTTCAAATACATTCCTGTCTATCTTTTTAAGATACCTAACCTGGAGGACGATCGTTGTTGTTAAAGCGTAAAGAAGTTTGAAAACATCATGAGGATTCGCCTCTAAGGCCTTTCTTAAATCGTTTTTATCAAAAGACATGAGACAACAGACCACACGTGATAGGTTAAGGGAGTCTCCGAAATCCGAAAGAACTCCTTTTAAAGCAGATAAAACGGCATATGTCGATAGATAAAAACAAGACTCGATTAAATCCCTGCTTTTGCGAGCTTTTAGACCTATGGTCTTAAGCAATCTATTACTTAGGCGTATCTCATCACTAGATGCCTTAAGCATTAAGCTAGATATCGTCTCCACCTTCCGTTCAAGCCACTTTGTGCGCAGGATCGGATGAGCATTACAGCTATTAGCCATTCACTGTCACCCTTCAGTGAAACTATTCAAGTCTATTTAAGCACCCACGAAAAGCTAAGTTTTAATATATCGAGATATATCTAAATATATCAGATGTTTCCACGGAAAACCAAGGAACCTCTGTTTGCGAGGGGATTTCTGAAGTATTTAATGCTTTACATGATAAGGAAGAAGCCCATGCATGGATATGAGCTAATAAAGGTGATAGAAGATGAATTCCTCGGGCTTTATAAGCCGAGCCCAGGGGTCATCTATCCAACCCTCCAGTCCCTTGAAGAGCGGGGCTATATCGAGAAAACCGAATCGGAGGGAAGGAAGATCTACAGCATAACAAATAAGGGGAGAAAATTCTTAGAGGAAAAAGCGGAGGTTATTAAGACCATATTGAGGAAAAGAGGAAGAATAACAGAGCTATATAAGAAATCTCCGTTAAGGGATCTGCTTCTGATGTCTAAGCTTATATTTCTGAATTGGGGGAAAATGGAACCTAAAAAAGCCAAGAAAATAAGCGATATTATAGCTAAAACGCGAAAGGAGGTCGAGAAAATATTCTCAGAGGTGACCTAAATGGAGGACCTGATATTGACGGAGGATGTCTGGAAGATATACAAGATGGGAAAGGTGGAGTATCCTGCACTAAGGGGGGTGAGCCTGAGGGTGAGAAGGGGGGAGTTTGCGGCGATAGTTGGCCCCTCTGGTAGCGGTAAGAGCACCATGTTACATTTAATAGGCGCCCTAGACAGACCAACTAAGGGGAAAATATATCTAGAAGGGACGGATTTATCTAAATTAAATGATGATCAGCTCGCTATGATAAGAAGGAGAAAAATAGGTTTTATATTTCAGACATTTAATCTAATCCCCAGGTTAAATGCCTTACAAAACGTGGAGATACCCATGATGGCCGATGGCGTTCCTCGTGATAAGAGGATAAAAAGGGCCTTAGAGCTCCTGAAGATCGTTGGTTTAGAAGGGTTGGAGGATCATAGACCATCCGAATTAAGCGGGGGAGAGCGACAGAGGGTTGCCATAGCAAGAGCCTTGGCTAATCAGCCATCAATAATATTGGCGGATGAGCCTACTGGAAACTTGGACTCGGAATCGGCGTGGAGTGTGATGAGGGTCCTTAAAAAGTTAAATGTTGAAAGAAGCGTAACGGTTGTCCTCGTGACGCATAACATCGAGCTTACTAAGGTTTGTGATAGGATTTTCTACCTGAGAGATGGAAAAATCATCAAGGAAGAGGTGATGAAGGGTGATTAGAAGACTATACATCCTATTCATTCTCCTAATTTTAGCAGCTCTTCCGATGATTGTGGAAAGAACGGGAGGGGCCACTTATGAGTTTGAGGTTTTAGGAAGCCATTGGGAAAACACGGTTGGGGAGGTCGATGCTGAACCAGGAGAGATCCTATACTTGGTGATCGAGCTGAGGAAGACTGGAGGACCTGCATGCGTAGGCGGGGTTTACGGGGAATTAACTCTCGAGGATCAGGATATATCCGGGGTTGATGGGGAGAGGATTGTGAGATGCGATTACTCCCTGCCGGTCTCGACAGGTGACCTCTTCACCCTTAAGTTTAAGGTTAGGCTAAGCGATGAATGCTCCATAGGCGATCATAGGGTTAAGTTGTTAGTTGGGTACGATGTAAAGTACGTTAACTCCATCCCCGTTTTATCATCCCATTCCGAAAGCCACAGCTTCTACGTGACGGTCAGGGGTAGGCCCAAGATTAGCGTGGAATTGATGAACTCAACCCTAATACCTGGACTAAACAACGTGACCTTAAGGCTGAAAAATGATGGCCATGGAAGCGGAAGTGAAGTTAAGATAAATTTAGCATCCGTTCCTCCAGCCTATCTTATGTCAGCTGCCGAGGAGGAGTTAGGGGAGATACCACCAGGCGAGACTAAATACGTGGCTTACTCGATTTACATACCTTATCCAGTAACAACAACCTCCGGCTCTCTTCAGGCATCCATATCTTGCTATTCCCCAAGCGGAATTTTTGAGCTAAAAACTGTTGAGATAAGCTATACAATAAACCAAAACCTCGTCAAAAGACCCGAAATATCGATAAAAGCCGATCCGATAGAGTTAACTCCTAATCACGTGAACTTAATTAAAATATCCGTAAAGAATAAAGGATCTATCAATGCCGCTAAACTAAGGATTTCTCTGTCAGCTGTTGGTCAAATATCAATTTTAAACGCATCTGAGCATTTAATCGATCAATTAGGGCCAGGAAAAAACATAAGTTATTACGTTCTGATGTACGTCCCTTACTCCGCTCGAGGCCTTCCCTTGACAATTCCGGCAACGGTCAGCTATGGAT
>CAYLIY010000077.1:0-4762 GCA_964384015.1 uncultured Nitrososphaeria archaeon
CTACTGGCTTCTCGGTTTGGTTCTCTCAAGGATGGAACACAACTGATGATCCAGAGGAGCAGTATTTGGCTCTCTCGGAGATAATAGTATGTGGAGGGCTTCCAAGAGTGAAGTGGGAAGATGAGGGACAAGCTGTGAACGCCACTCACTGGAAGAAATTCACAAAGCTTGTTCAGGAGAATCCTCAACTCTTTAGCCAGCCTCAGTTCGGGGAGATAGCTCTGATTTATCCAGCAGCGACGGCCCTAAATTTGCGGAAGCTGAATCGAACTACGGTCATGTCCTTCGGACAGGAGACTCCGTTAGGCTTTGACAGCTATGAAGGAACTTACTACCTTCTAGCAGATTCGCATAGAACATTTGACATAATCGTGTTTGGCGATAACATATGGGTCAATATAACACAGCCTCTTTCCAAGCTCTTGAAGTATAAAGCGGTTGTATTACCTGAGGCTCTAGCCCTCACGGATGATCAAGTGAAGCTACTTGAACAATACCTGCAGAACGGCGGGATAATCATAGGGATCGGTGATGTAGCCTTGTACGATGAGCATGGAACACCAGTGGACAGGGCGTTTTCGAGCTACTTCGATGGCCAGGTCCACCAGGTAGGCCCTGGCTTAGTCATTTCAATAAGGGACGTTTCCCCGATCGAGTATTTATTCTACAGAACGAAGTACGACCCAAAAGCCTCCACGATCTTGGAGCGGTTTAAGGATGTCGTGGATTCTTATTTGCCCAAAGAAGTTAACACGAGCCTTCCATCGAGGGCTCACATCTACAGGTTCTTCAACCATAACGAGACGATCTTGATCTTCCACATAATAAACTTCGTGTACGACTTTAAACACGACAAGGTAGTTAGAGCTTACAACGTTAGCTTCGACTTTCTCCTTCCTTCTCAACTACAGGGGAAGAAGCTTTCTGTATGGGTTTACAGCGAAGAGCTTCCTCATGGAGTGGAGGTCCCGTATGAGCTTAAGGGGGATACAGTTTCCATAACGATACCTGAAGTCTCTATCTTAACTAGCATAGAGATAAGACCTCGCTTTGAAGTACCTGAACCCTTAGTGATCGAAGAACCAACCGTGCTTAACAACGGCACCTATGAGTTAAACAGAAGCGTGATCGTGAGGTCATCCCTCTCCATCATGAATTCTCACATAAAGATGGAGGGTGGAGCGAAACCAATTGGAATAGAGATTCTCCAAGGAGGATCGCTCAAGATCGTCAACTCAACGATAGAAAGGAAATCTGGATTTTATTACATATTGGCTAGGGAGGGTTCTTCGATATTCATCAATAGATCGGAGATCTCAGGTGCTGGCTTCTTCGGTCCATTGGAGAAAGGCGGAATCTGCATAGAAACTGAGGGAGCGGTCATACTCGATAGTAAGATCCATGATAACTACGATTATGGCTTACTGCTCTTCAAAGCTAACAACTCAATAATCGTTAACAACGAGTTCTACGGAAACGCTCTAGCTGTGTCTATTTCAGACTCATCGTTTGTTAAATTCCATAACAACACGGTGAAGGAGAACTACGCCGGTGTATTGATAAGATCTTCTCACGTGGAAATGGGGATAGCTGAATTGTGCAGGATGTACTATGATCTCGGGATTCTACCGCCTAGGGGGCCGGTTAAGCAAGTGATCTCAAACTGCCGTATCTTCAACAATCACCTAGCAAACGTGATCCTCTCAGGAACCAACTTCGCGACAATCGCTAGCTCTGAGTGTGGTGGCGCCTCTGTTATAAACGTGCTCATTTACCGATCCATAGCGAATATGCATGATTGTTCGATTCACTCAAGCTGGATGGGGGTAATGCTCTACGAGAGCCCCATAGTTACGATGGTCGGAAACAGGATATATAACCACACTCGCGTAGGGATCAAGGTGTACAAGTGTTGCTCGATGGGGATACTTCACTGGCTCCATCTCGAGCCTATTGCAGCTTACTCAGATGAGGGGGATATAAGGATTATAGGAAACTACATTGAGGATAACGAGTATGGAGTGTACCTTGATTTTGAGGGGGGCCCACATGGATACTTCAATCGTCACGTAAAAATATCTGATAACTCCATCTCACGCAACTCCATAGGCATGTACGTGAGCCGAACGGTTGGAGAGGTAATTCGGAATAACTTTATCGAAAACAAAATACACGTTGAAAGTGGAGTAGAGCCTCTTCCAGCCTTCTCAATAGATCACCCAAAAACTGTTGGAAACCACTGGGATACATACGATGGGGCTGGGCCATATGAGGTCCTTCCAGGTCGATACGATAACCACCCGTTAACAACTCCGGTGGAGATCCCAAAGATCGAGGATAACAAGGGCCCGCTGGTGAGGATCGAGAAAAGTAGGATTAAGAGGTTTAATGAAACCCATGTGTTGATAACCCTCGATTTTCATGTCTCAGATGAGCAGAGCTACCTCGGAGATGTGGATTTTCTGGCTTATCTCGGCTTCATAACTCTATTGAGCCCAAATATGAGAGAGCGAGAATTCGGTTGGATCGGATTTGCGATGGCTATCTTAGGTCCAGAGCAACTTTCAACCTCCTATAACGTGTACAACCTCACATTCCTCATGGGATGGACAGCGGAGATGGAGCCTGTGCCCTTCCCGAAGGAATGGGTGAAAAACGCGACTTTAACAGCCTACGCTACCGATATCTGGGGGAACTGGAACAAGAACGACTCATCACCCCCATACATAAAAATCCTTGAAGAGCAAAGAACTGTAATTGAGGGAGCCTCCACTACTATATATGCTGTGATCTCCGACTGGAGTGTTCTATCCAAGGTTCAACTGCTGTACTCCGCTGGTTCTGAATGGAAGGCTGTAGACATGGCACTCGATGAGCCGAGTCTTCTATTCATCGGTAGAATTCCCCCACAATCAGGGGGAACAACTGTTTATTACAAGATTTATGCTGAAGACGTTTATGGAAATGCGGCTGAAACCAAGCAAAATAGTTTCGTGGTCATGGCATTGGCTCCAACTAAGATTCCTGGAGATGTAAACGGTGATAACTTAGTTAACTACCTTGATCTAGCAATCTTAGCTTCGAGTTATGGTAAGAGTAAAGGGGAGGTTGGGTTCAACCCAACATGTGACTTAAATGAAGATGGAATTGTTAATTACTTAGATTTAGCCATATTAGCAGCTAATTACGGAAAGACCGTTTAACTCTTCTTATTTTTCATTTAAAGCTCATAGACTTCTCAGAAGACTTGGTTTTCTATACGTTATGGTTAGCTAATTTCCTTCTAAGAAGTCGATTTTATCTCCTCCTCACAGGGCCGCTCATGAGCGGTGATGCATTTTGTTAGCAACTTAAACTGATCATCTTTTATCTTCAAATGGAATAAAAATGGTAGAGCGCAACTTATGGTGTTAGGCCATGAAATTTGACGACAAACTGAAGATCATTTCCTTCGCGATGATAACTTTGGTTCTAGCTCTTTCCATGATCCAACTGGTTCAATCAGCTTCTCAAGTTATCATCGAGTTAAGCCCGCCGATGTTGAGCATGGAATTAGGGGAGGAGTTCGAGATATCAATTAAGGTAGATCCAGGGGATTACGGGGTAAGCGGAGGGGAGATAAACTTAGCTTACGACCCTGATCTCCTGGAGGTTATTGAGATAAGTCCCGGAGATCTATTCGGTCCGGATCCCTTAGTGGGGATAGAGAAGGTCGACAATGAGACCGGGACGGTGAAGTACGCTTTAGCTAGAAGAGGAATGACCTCAGCTCCAACTCCTCCTGGATCCTTTGCCAGGATTAAATTCAGAACTTTAAATGTTGGAATAGCCTCTATAGAGCTTACCTTTGTTGGACTGGCAAATCAGGACTTCAAGGACATCCCTAAGGAGGAAATGAGGATAGAGAATTCAACCGTGGTGATATGTCCAGGCGCAACTGGCACCATAACCCTAACCACGACGGAGACTATTTCAACAACGATCAGAGAAGTTGAAACCAGCTTTGTTACGACCACGACAACGGTTACTTCAATGATTACTGCCGCTCCTCAAACCGTCAGCTACCTAGGAGGAGGATTAGCAGCTGGGCTTATTATGGGAATAATAATAGGCTATATTGCATTAAGGAGAAGGGCCTGAGCTCAATTGATCGCTACTTTGGCTTGGCGGTTAGGAGTATCTGTCGATGAAGACCATTTTAGGCATCGCCTTAAACTCTCTCGTGCTTATTTAGCTCTTGTCGTAAACTGAAGCTTTACGATGAGTAAGGAGTGGTCTAAAACTCAGGGATAGACGTATTCAAGTATTAGCTCCTCAGGGGTCATGACATTGACTCCAAGGTCTTTAAGCCATTTAAAGTGGTTTAAGTTATAGGTGATTAATGTCGCCTTCTTAAGTTGCGCCGTTGTCCCTATAACGTAATCCCTTGCGTGATGTTTGAATGGAAATTCTTTACCGTATTTAGCTGCGTTTTTAACTATTAACAATGCTAAGGACTCATTTAAATCGACAACTTCCACTTTTAGCTTTTTCAAATCATCCATGAAATCATCGATCTTTAAACC
The DNA here is from genome assembly GCA_964384015.1 of uncultured Nitrososphaeria archaeon. Lineage (GTDB taxonomy): Archaea > Thermoproteota > Nitrososphaeria > Geothermarchaeales > CAYLIY01 > CAYLIY01. The sequence goes on from CAYLIY010000077.1 coordinate 4,566, forward strand.
TAGCCTGAGATACCATAAAAGTGTTTCCACGTAGACTATGATAGAGACATGTACGTTGAATTTTCCAGTATAGCGAAGCCAATCTAGAAACCTCCTATTCTTAAAAACGTTGCTGTCCAGTCCTATCCTTAGATTTCTAGCGCCCATATTGCCTCTTCCGGAGCCGCAACAGCTTTTTCTATCATCTTAGATCTTCT
>CAYLIY010000078.1:0-4704 GCA_964384015.1 uncultured Nitrososphaeria archaeon
GAGATAATCTGTAACCCATCGGACATGGATGCTGTGGTGAAAGGAGTTAAAAAGGTTAAAGGCAGGGGAGAGATGTTCGAGGAGGACATAAGATTCTCAAACAGGTTCTTGCTAGACAACGATATCTCCCCTTCATCTTGGTATGAGGCCGAGGTTGAGGAGTCGGACTTTAAGGTATCAAATGGGATCGATGAGACCCTTATCCTCAAATCCATGAGGAAGTTAAGCTTAACTACAAACCCTAAGCTCAAGATAATGGGCGTAGACTTCGTTTATTTCTCAGAAAAAGGTTCTCCTGATCCTGAAAAAAGCCCGCTTATCATAGTGTCTATAGCGATGGACAATGGGAAGACGTTACAGTTCCACTCCGATGAAAAAGACAATCTTAATGGGTTTATTAAGGCCATTAAGAGGTACGATCCAGATGTCATTGTCGGCTTTAGAACTAACTCCTTACATTGGCAGTTCTTGATGAGGAGATCTGAGAAAAATGGAATGAAGCTTGAGGTAGGAAGGCTGGGAAATGTTCCTCACCAAAGTCTTTATGGTCATTTCTCGATAGCTGGCAGGATAAACTTCGATTTAAGGGATTATGCTGAGGAGATAGCGGCTATACAGAGGAACACGTTGGAAGAACTGGCCGAGTACCTTGGAGTTGAAATAGACGTTGAACCAGTTGATGAGTTCCTCCATTCTTCATACTGGTTGGAAGAGTCAAAAAGGGAAAAGCTCCTGAATTATTCTCTTTGGAGAGCTAAGGCGTGTTTGAGAATCTTTCAAATAATCTCGGATTACGTATTTAGCCTCTCCTCCATCACCGGAATACCGTCTGACTACGTATTCGCAGCAGCTCCAGGATTTAGGCTTGAAAACTATCTGATGAGGGCTGCCGTCAAATTTGGGGAGCTCATACCAAAAGTTAAGGAGAAAAGAGCGCCAACTTATCCCGGAGGAAAAGTTCTATCGCCGAAGAAGGGGGTTCACGAGGGAATAGCTGTTGTTGACTTCAAGGCTATGTATCCGAGCTTAATGCTCAAGTACAACATATCCCCCGATACCGTGAAGAGCTTACCCTACGAAGGCGAAGGGGAAGTTATAACTGTTGAAGAAGCTGGAACATACATAATACAGGATAGAAAAGGCTTCTTCACGGGCATCCTCGAGAACGTCGTCAGGGAGAGGGATAAGATAAAAAAGGAGCTGAAGAGGTATCCAAGGGGCAGTCCTGAATATAGGTTCCTAGACGCAACCCAAAAGACCTTAAAGGTCCTAGCAAACGCGATGTACGGATATATGGGATGGATAGGGGCTAGATGGTACCTAAGAGAAGGAGCTCAAACGGTAACAGCTCTTGGGAGAAGAGTTATAACTCAGACAATTGAAAAAGCCAGGGAAATGGGATTGGAGGTCATATATGGGGATACTGATAGCTTGTTTATAAAATACGATGAGGTTAAAGTAGGGGAGCTACTTGACTGGATAAATAAGGATCTTGGACTAGAGGCCAAGATAGATAAGATATACGAGAGGGTTATCTTCACAGAGGCCAAGAAAAGGTATGCTGGATTAACAGTGGATGGGGAAATAGACATAGTTGGCCTTGAGGCGGTGAGGGGGGATTGGTGCAGATATGCTAAGGAGACTCAAAAAGCTCTCCTGGAGAAATTGTTAAAGGGAGAGAGAAAAAATGATTTATTATCCTTTGTCAGGGAAAGAGTTGTTAAGCTTAAGAGGAAACAAGTTGATCTTATGGATCTCGTAATCTGGAAGCAGCTCGCCAAAAAACTTGACGAATACGAGGTTAATGCTCCACATGTCGTGGTCGCCTCAAGATTGGTTAAAAACGGTTGGAGGATAGACAAGGGGGATTTTGTCGGTTTCGTAGTTGTTCGTGGAATAGGCCCGATTTATAGCAGGGCAAAACACTATTCCGAGGCCACCATAGATGAGCTTGATTTTAATTACTACATAGACAACCAAGTTATACCAGTTTGCGCAAGGGTCCTATCCTCCATCGGAATTAAAGGAAAGGAATTAAAATCTATGGTAAAAGCAGCTGATTTCGGGATGGAGGCCTTTTTTGGATGAATGAAATGGAGAAAAAAGAAATATTCCTAAAGGAAAGCGAAAAAGTGCTAAAAAAGCTTAAAGGCGAATCAGGAATAGCGTTGATTATTCATCACGACGATGCTGATGGGATATGCTCTGGAGCGATAGCGGCAAAGATGTTGGAAATGCTTGGCCTTAAGTATCATGTGGTCTGCGTGGAAAAAGTTTTTCCAGAGGTCATCAAGCTGATAGATGAAACTAAGGTGGATTTTTTTGTCTTTACAGACATAGGGTCAGGGGCAGCATCCAAGATCTCTAAGATGATAACTGGTGATAGGAGCATATACATAATGGATCATCACGATGCGGAAAGGGTTGAAGATCCGCGGTTAACCCACTTTAACCCTGAGCTTTTTGGGCTAAGCGGTGAGGTCATTGCAAGCGGAGCAACGGTCACTTATCTAGTGGCTAGGAATCTTGGAGAGGATGCTAAGAAACTGGCTTGGATGGCCGTCGTTGGTGCAGCTGAAATACCTGGGAGGCTGGATCATTTTAATTGGCTCGCTTTTCAGGATGCTCAGGAAGTTGGAGATGTCGAGAGAACTGTTACTCCTAGGGGGGAGAGCATCAGGGTAAAGGTCTTCAGGAAGCCGATAAGTTATAAATCCCTAAACACCAGCTTAACAATTTTAGGCTCCGTCGGATATTACAGGGATGGCCCACAGTTAGCGTTATCGGCGTGTTTCTTCAGGGATTTAAGCGAGGCCGAAAAGGAGATAAAGAAACTAGAAAAAGAGAGAAAGGAGAAATTTGATAAAGTTATGGAGAGGATAAAGGAGGATGGGCTTTTTGCTCTGAGAAATGTTCAATGGTTCGATGTCGAGGATGAATTTAAGAACATGGGAACTAAAACTATAGGCACCTTTACCTCCAAGCTAAGGTTTAAGCTGCGGTTGATACATGGTAAGAAGTACATCTTGGGCTTCATGAACATGAGCAACATAATACCCGGCCTAGGAGAGATAAAGGGCAGATGGAAAAAGGTTTCCGTGAGAGTTCCATTTAAGTTCGAGGAGCTTATCCACGCTGGATCAAAACAACCAGTTTCAGCATTAATTGTAGCAGCAGCTTATCACAACGGAGGATATGGGGATGGTCATGATATAGCTGGATCTGGGGTTGTGCCGTATGAGAATAAACAGAGCTTTATAGAAATGTTCGAATCATTGGCCGCCGAGAAGCCAAAGTAGGATCGAAATTGAGAAAGGCCTTCAAGTCCTTTAAGGATTTCATCAAGATTTGCTCCAGAATAAAGTCACCATCCAGTATTTTAAAGAAGCAGGAGATTTTGGCAGGCTTTCTCAAAACTCTATCAAGAGATGAGATAAAGCCTTTCATAATGCTCATTTCCGGAAAGATATTCGAGAAAGAGGAAAGGGAGTTAGGGATAGGATATAGATCTGTTCTTTCCGTTCTTAAGAGGGGAAAAATAAGGCCTCTCTTAGAGGAGGGGCCTATATCCATGGTGGACGTTTACAAGCGGCTGGTTAGGATATCCGAGATAAAAGGGGAGAGCTCGATAGCTAAGAAGAGAATGATGCTTCACGGCCTTTACAATATGTTAAGTTCCGAGGAGAGGGAGTACCTGACGAGGATAATCTTTGGGGAAGTCAGGATAGGCGCATCAGAGGGCTTAATCCTTAAGAGCATAGCTGAGGCGATAAAGGCTCCTCTAGATGAGGTTAAACGGGCGTATTTGATGATAGGGGATCTCGGGGAGACAGCCGAGATAGCCCTCATCGGGGGGAGAAACGGCCTTAGAAGAATAAAAATGAAGGTTTTCAATCCCGTTAAACCAATGCTCGCAACTCAGGCCAGGGATGTAAAAGAGGCGTTAATAAGCGCTGGAGGAAGGGCAGCTGTGGAGTTTAAGTACGATGGGGCGAGGGTTCAGGTTCACGTAAAGGACGAGGTCTTGAGGATATATTCAAGAAGCTTAATAGATTTAACTCAGAGCTTTTTTGATTTAGCTGATGAGCTAAAGGGGAAAATAAGGGCTAAGGAAGCTATAGTTGATGGAGAAGTTGTTGCGTTCTCAGAAAATGGAAAGCCCCTGCCCTTTCAAATTCTGGTCAGGAGGATAAAAAGGATAAGAAAACTGCCTGAAATAGCTGAAAGAATTCCCGTGAGAATATTTCTCTTTGATGTTCTTTATGTTGATGGAAAAACACTAATAGATAGGCCATATATGGAGAGGATAAGAGTTCTAGAGTCGATAGCCAACCCAGATATCTTAGCGCATAGGATAATAACCTCAGATCTGAAGAAAGCTGAGGATTTTTATGAGCGCGCGATAAAACTTGGCCATGAAGGAGTTGTCGTTAAGAACCTGTTGGCACCGTACATTCTGGGATCTAGGGAGAGAACATGGTTAAAGGTGAAGCCAGCTGAGACCCTAGATCTTGTCATAGTTGGGGCTGAATGGGGGCATGGAAGGAGAAAAGGGTGGTTAAGCGATTATTATTTAGCTGTCTACGACGATGAAAGGGATAAGCTGGAAATAGTTGGTAAGACCTTCAAGGGCCTAACTGACGACGAGTTTAGGGAGATAACGAGAAGGCTATTGAGCTTAAAAGTAGCGGAGGAAGGAAACAC
>CAYLIY010000079.1:0-3063 GCA_964384015.1 uncultured Nitrososphaeria archaeon
TTCTCCAATTTACAAGGGATCGCCCAGCTTTTAAATCTTCACTCCTTTGTTGGTGCCACTGTCTTTCCTATGCTTTCAAAGGCTTTCCTCCAAGCCTCTATAGCCGCCCTGAAGATTTCTAGGTACATCATATAGTAGTAAGGTAGAACCATCCAGTAGAACATCGTTGGCATCATGAGGAATAGGTCATAGGGGAGCGGGACGTATGGAGCGTAATACGGATACGCCATTCTCACCACCATGGGTATGGGTAGTATGGATAGTAGTAGGGAGTGAAGGCAAACGAGTAGGGGTACGGAGCAAAGTAGGCATATGGAAATCTATACCATGTATAGAGCCATGGAGCTCCAAACAGCCACCAACATGCCCCCCTTCCAAATAGCCATCCAGGCCTCTGCCATGGAGGTAGATAGCTGAATGGTCCTCTGCCAGGCCAGGGTCCTAGCCATCCTCTTCCTCTACCCCAACCCCATCCCATCTCTCTCACCATATTTTAGCATATGCACAAAAATATATAAACTTAAATTCCATCTTTAAATGCGTGAGCCCAATTAAAACTAGGAATTTCGGGGAGGCTAAAAGGTTAAAAATAGTAACACTGGTGGACAATGAGGTATGGAAGTTAGGGCTTAAATCATCTTGGGGCCTCTCTTTTTACGTTGAAACAGATGATATTAAGATCTTAATGGACACGGGCGGGGACTATAACACCCTTAAGTGGAACAGCGATCGGTTGAATGTGGATATATCCTCCATTAATGGGATATTTATCTCTCACTGGCATAGGGATCATTATGGAGCCTTAGAGTCGGTTTTAATTGAAATAAGGAGAAAAATTCCGATCTATGTTCCAACAGATAATACTCGAGCCAGAGAAATACCGGGACAAGTTATGATTGCTGAGAAACCCATGATAATAGGGAAAGGAGTCTTTTCAACAGGGCTCATAGAGGGAGCTGTAAATGAGCATTCATTGGTCGTGAACGTTGAAGATAAAGGGCTGGTAATATTAACTGGCTGTTCTCATCCCGGAATAACAAAAATAATCAAAAAAGCCATTGAACTAAGCGGAGTAAAGACTGTTTATCATGTCCTCGGAGGACTTCACATATCATCTTTTAACGACGGGAAAACTGTTGCCGAATTCTTTAATTCAATAGGCGTTAAGAATCTGTCTCCTTCTCACTGCACGGGTGAGGATGCTAAAAGAGCTATGAGATCGTTTTTCAAAGGAAAGTATGTGCCGATCGGCTCAGGTTATGTATTGAGCATTGAGTGATCAGGCAGTAACGTTAAATACCTGCTTTATCGCTTCTTTTATACTCATCCCTGGAAGAACCCTAATCGCTTGTATTCCCAATTGGCTTAGAGCATTATATGCGTTTGGACCAAAATTGCCAGCTAAAACTACATGAACACCTAAGTTACCAAGCATTTGAGCCACAGCTATCCCTACCCCGCTGGCTCCGCCAGCATAACTGTTTGGGACAACCTTAACATCTGATATCCTTTGGCTATCAATCGTGATTAATGTAAAAAAGGGGCATCTAGCAAATGTCGGCGAGATGAAATCATTTAAACCTCCTTTAGCCTGAGAAGCTACAGCTATCTTGAACTTCTTCGGTAAATTCATCGGTCTTTGGAAAAGTTGAGGTTCCTCTCCTCCTCTCCAGCCCCATCCTCCACGTCTTCCTCTACCTCCTCCCCAGCCATAGCCCATCCCTCTAGCTGGAGGCCCTGTTGCCTTTAAATAAGCATCTTCATGGTTAATAGAAGGGAATTTACCCATCAATCTATTTAACTCCTCGATTCTATGTTTAACTTGCTCTAATTCCCTTTCTACAAGCTTTATTTCTCCTTTAATAAAGTTTCTGTAATCTTCAAGCGCTCTCAGCTTGTCCTTTATGCCTGAAGGATAGAAATAGTAGGGCCACATCAGCGATCATAAATAATTTTGTGCATAAGTTAATAAACATTAGGAGCCAAATCCATAGTGGCTCAATTAAATAACCTTTACCCTTCCGTTCTCGATTGATACCTTAATGAGGGTCTTAACCCTATGTCCTGTTTCCTTCTCAACTCTCTCTACTCCTCCCAAATCCGCTTTTTCTATAACTGCAATCACATCCTGAATTATTATTCCCCTTTCCTTAAGCGCCTTGATGATAGCCGAGAATGTCCCTCCAGTGGCTATGATCGAGTCTATAAGGATGACCCTATCCCCAGGCTTAACTCCATAAAGGTACATCTTGGTTTCTGCGTAAGCCGTTCTTTTAACTATTTTTATCTCATCCTTCAGCCCATAGGACCTTTTTCTTATAACTATGAAGGGAATTCCTGTGATTAGGCTAAGAGCTGTGGCCAGATGGATTGCCATGGCCTCCGGAGCCAATATTACGTTTGCATCCTTTAAGTTAGCCACTCTAGCTATTTCAAAAGCGCATCCCCATAGGACAACCGGCCTTATCCTGGGGGTACCTGAGCTCAACGGATTAACTATGTAGTCGTATTTCCCGATTTTAACTATTTTCGCTTTCCTTAAGTCCTCCTTAACAGCTTCTAACCAATCCATGAGATTTCACCGTCATGAGAACCGTTATGTTAGGATTCTATGATTTTGATCTCTTACGGCATAATAGATTTACCTTCTCTACAGCTTCCTTCAAGCTAGGCGTCCCTCCGCCGCGACTTATCACATCCAGGGCCCTGACGGGATTAGTCACGATTATCCCGCTTAAAATGGTGACTCCGTGCTTACTAAAAACATCTGGAGCTAAAGGAGTGGTAGGCCCAACTAATGCTATATCCCTTGCTCCTTTTGATAGCTCGAGGAGATGATCCACCGTCTTATTAACAACGGTGGTCCCGGAGATTATGACAACATCAGCCTTAGGTAACAAGAGCTCTGCTGCCCAATCAGGAAAAACATGTGGCTCATTAATCGCCTTCCTCTCAATTACAAATATCTCCTTAACTTTTCCCTTCAATGATGAGAAGATAGGGCTTATAAAGCCGATCATGCATACTTTATCATCTTTTTTCACGTCTAGAACTTCCATGATA
>CAYLIY010000079.1:3073-4607 GCA_964384015.1 uncultured Nitrososphaeria archaeon
TCCATGATATCTCCCTTTAAGCATTCCTCCTCCCTCACCTCGATCAATGCGTTTATGGTCGCGACCCCCAAGCTTGATTCTAAGCTGTCGATGGAGGCTGCAAGCTTAACCATTTGAAGGGCGTTAATCGGAGGATTTAAAGATTTGCTTAAGGTTTCACAGGTTGGTTTTAGCTCGTTTCTAAACACATATGCTAGGCCCATGCATCCATCATTTAGTAAAACACCAACATAGCTCAATCCTACCCTGAAATCCACTACCTCTTTATTCTTTGCCCTTTGTTTAACTAAATCCATTAATTCATGAACTATCATGATCCCACGATGGCATATTTGCTACTCAACTAGAAGAGACGCTAAAAAGGATAATAAATAGGGAGCGTATAGGCTACTCCAAGGTTATTGCTTGGGTGGGACAGCTGGCAACACATGCCCCGCACTCTATGCACAGGTCGGGATGTACAACATGGGCCTTCCCATCCTTTATTTCGTAAACGCTGGGACTTGCTGGACACACGTCAGCGCACGTGCCGCACCCGGTACACTTTTCCATATCCACTTTAGGAGGCAAGGAACACACCCGTATTACACAATCCTCGAATGACAAATTAAATATTTCTAATACCTCTAACCTTATCGGGAAGTTAAGAAATCTGCTTATAACGCTGATTTTGGGATAATTCTATGTCTTGAGATCTATTTATGGACCGGTGCTCTTATGGAGGTTTGGAGCATCGCTTGGAGTGGACGTCCTAACAGGACAGAAAACATGTGTTTTTGATTGTATTTATTGTCAACTTGGACGAACTGTTAACAAAGTGCTTAAGCCTGAGCAATTGAGGGAATACCTAAGCCCAAAAGATGCCATCGAGGATTTAAAGGCCTGTTTAAGAAAGCTTGATTTAAAGAGCGTGGATGTTATCACTTTTAGCGGTTGTGGAGAACCCACGCTTAATCCAGATTAGGGGACATCTTGAGGTCAGTTAAAGATCTTCTCAAAAAGAACATCCCAACAGTCTTGTTAACTAATTCTTCCCTACTCTATAGAGCCGACATAAGGAGAAAAATCTCGGAATTTGACATAATATGCGCGAAATTAGATACTGGAGATGAAAGATCTCATAGGCTCATTAATAGGCCGATGAATGGATCTCCCAGCAATGATATGATAATTAAGTCAATTAAGAAATTGAAAGAGGAGATATCTGAGAGAATTATGGTTCAATCGATGTTTTTAAAGACGCTATTCGGGTTTACGAATGTCAAAGGCGAGGTTCTTAAGAGGCTGATCGATGCGATCATATCGATAGATCCTGATGTGGTCCAGGTGGATACTCCATGCAGACCTGGAGGAGAGGAATTCGTTAGGAGTTTATCGATAAACGACCTAGCGAGCACCGGAGATGAACTTCTCAGGTATTTTTCAAGGGATAAGGTGTGGATCTTTGGGATTCATCGCAAGTCAAGGAGAATCGTAAAGTGGATTGACAGAAGGAGTTTAGAGGATAGGTTATTGAACCTCTTAAGGAGAAGAC
>CAYLIY010000080.1:0-4606 GCA_964384015.1 uncultured Nitrososphaeria archaeon
ATGACTGCCCTGGGGGTGACCTCAAAAAAGGGGTTCATCAGAACATCAAGCGCAAAAATTGGAGATGCCGTTCTCATGACCAAGGGGGCGGGAATAGAGGGTACAAGTATTTTGGCCACGGACTTTCGGGATAAGCTGAAGGAGAGAGGTATAAGGGAGGAACTAATAAGGAAGGGTCAGGAGTTCATAAACGAGATAAGTGTGATCAACGAGGCTCTAACTCTAGCTAGAATCGGGGCCAGTTCGATGCATGACCCAACTGAGGGAGGGATCCTATGCGGTCTTGCGGAAGTAGCTTATTCATCTGATGTCAAAATCCTTGTATGGGAGAAGAAGATCATTGTTAGGAATGAAACAAGAATTTTTTGTGAGAAATTAGGACTGGACCCCCTGAAGTTAATAAGTTCAGGTTGTTTAATAGCCACTTTGCCTAAAAATAGAATAGAAGAAGCTGTTAAAGAGCTGAAAAAACTGAATATAAAATGTTCGATCATAGGGGAGGTAACTGAGGGGAGGGGTCTAATAGTTTACAGGAAGGGGGGAGTGATCGAGGAAATAGGAGAGTACGTCGAGGATGAGTTATTTAAGCTCTGGGCTTCAAACCCCGAAGCCGCTTATGGTCAGGATTGAGCGCTTATGGTAGTGAAGTCCGACAAAATTGTTCAATCTAAGAAGGATCTGGAAATCATTCTCTCCAGGATTAAGGATCTAGAAAAACCAAAAATGGAGCTAGAACAATACTCGACGCCGAGCTTCATAGCGGCTAAGGTTGTATGGACCGCGTATATGAGGGGTGATGTGGAAAATAGGGTAGTGGCTGACTTAGGAGCGGGAAATGGAATTCTCTCCATAGCATGTGCTGTTCTAGGCGCGAGGAAGGTTTTCGCCGTAGAGCTAGATCCTGACGCAATAATGGTAGCTAAGGAGAATTATGAACTAATTAAAAAAAGTTATCCATCGATATCCGAGATACTGTTTCTTCAATGCGACGTTAGGAGGCTTAACATAAGAGTGGACACTGTTATAATGAATCCCCCCTTAGGAGTCAAAAGAAGGCATGCTGATCTTCCATTTCTCGAGAAAGCCTTTAAGATCTCCGCTAAGATCTACGTGATACATCAGGTAGAGTCTGATTCGTTCTACAAAAAATTGGCTCGAAAAAATGGGTTTAAGTGTGTTCTGCTTGATTCCTTTGATTTCCCATTAAAAATGACAATGGAGACTCATACTAAACGCATATATAGATTTAAGGCCGGGTTTTGGTTTTTCAGCGCTTTAAAAGCTAATTAGCGAGACCCCTCTTCGAACCTCTTATATCTCAGCTCAACTTCTGGAGTTATGCTTGGTTTAATAGCTTTTAACGCTTTTTCAAAGTCCTCCATTCTAACAACTTCCCTATTCTCCCTTATTGCGCTAAGAGCAGCCTCCCTGCATAGGGCCTCTAAATCCGCTCCAGAAAATCCCTCAGTCCTCTCAGCTACAGCCTCTAAGTTAACATCCTCAGCCAGCGGCATTCTCCTCGTATGTACTTTTAATATCTCATATCTGCCCTTCTCATCTGGTGGAGGGACATAAATCAAGTAATCAAATCTTCCAGGCCTGAGCAACGCTGGATCTATTATATCTGGCCTGTTTGTTGCAGCTATTACCACGACATTTTCTAACGCAACAAGTCCATCCATTTCCGTTAAGAGCTGACTTACAACTCTCTCAGTGACAGCGGCATCTCCATAGCCAAGCTCTCTTTTTGGGGCTATCGAATCAATCTCGTCCATGAATATAACGGCAGGAGCTGCTGTTCTGGCCTTTCTAAACACCTCTCTTATGGCCTTTTCCGACTCTCCAACCCACTTCGAGAACACCTCAGGGCCCCTTATCGAAATGAAGTTTGCCTCACTTTCAGTCGCTACAGCCTTAGCCAGAAGAGTTTTTCCGCAACCAGGAGGGCCGTAGAGCAACACCCCCTTTGGGGGCTTAATCCCCATTTTTCTGAACTTCTCCGGATTCTTGAGGGGGAGCTCAACCATCTCCCTCAACTTCCTCTTAACCTCCTCTAAACCACCTATATCGTCCCAGCGCACCGTTGGTACTTCCACGTAGACCTCTCTCATGGCTGTTGGAACTATCCTTGCGTAAGCGTTCATGAAGTCCCGCATTTTTACCACCATCTTGCTTAGAAGCTCAGGAGGAATTCTCTCCTGCTCCAGATTTATCTTCGGGAGATACCTTCTGAGAGCCTCCATGGCGGCCTCTCTGCATAGAGCTGCTAGGTCAGCTCCAGTATATCCATGAGTTATCTCGGCCAACTTGCTCAAATCCACGTCTTCAGCTAACGGCATATGCCTCGTGTGTATCTGAAGGATCTCCAATCTACCTTTTCTATCTGGAATTCCTATCTCTATCTCCCTGTCGAATCTTCCGGGCCTTCTTAGAGCAGGGTCTATGTCCCCTATCCTATTAGTCGCCCCTATTACGACCACCTGTCCCCTTGATTGAAGCCCATCCATTAGAGCCAGAAGCTGGGCGACTACTCTCTTTTCAACCTCTCCAACAACCTCCCCTCTTTTAGGCGCTATGGCATCTATCTCATCTATGAATATTATGCTCGGCGCATTCTCCTGTGCTTGCTTAAATATCTCCCTTAACCTCTCCTCAGATTCCCCGTAAAACTTGCTCATTATCTCAGGGCCGTTTATGGCGAAGAAGTTGGCATATGCCTCATTGGCAACAGCTTTCGCTAGTAGGGTTTTCCCCGTACCTGGGGGCCCATAAAGTAGCACTCCCTTCGGAGGCTCTATTCCTAACCTCTCAAACAGCTCAGGGTGCCTGAGCGGAAGCTCAACCATCTCCCTTATCCTCTGTATAGCATCCTCTAGGCCACCTATGTCCTCATAGGTCACTCTTGGAACCCTTATCTCAACCTCAACTGGCTTTTCGCTAACCTCTACCGATGTTTCCTCTGAAACCCTAACGATCCCATGGGGCCTCGTCGATGAAACAACTAGATTTAAGGTCTCCCCTCCGAATATCGGTATAGGTATCACATCTCCTACCATCAACGGCTTATCTATCAGCTTGGATTTCGTGTAGAAAGCAAACATCTCGTCTATCCCACTCAACCTCATGCCCTTTGGAGGGGATAGAACAACGCTTAAGGCCCTTTTAACCTCAGCCCTCTTAACGATGACGTAATCCCCTAACGACACGCCAGCGCTTTTGCGCAAATATCCATCCATCCTTATTATGTTATCCGCCTCTCCGGGAGTTAAGGGCCATGCTATCGCGCATGTGCTCTTCTTCCCGATTATCTCTATAACATCCCCCGCTGATACGTTTATTTTCCTCATAGCGCTTAGAGGAATCCTGACTATCTTCCTGCCTACATCCCTCGATACACCCTCAGAAACTACTAGCCTAACTCCCTCACCCTTAGACATGATTTCACCTAAGACCTATCCTCATATTCAAATTTGTCCTCTGGAATTTAAGCTATGTTGTTTAAGGTTCATAAAGTTTAAAAGCAGTTAAGCTCAAACTAAACTGAGCTTGAGATTTGATAATCGATTAGCCCCGCCTCAGATAACGATTTTACATATTCCTTAAGCCTGAACAGAATTAACCTGCCCTTAATGGTCAATGCATATTCCCTCGTTCCATTCCCCTCTATTTCCTCTATCAGTCCTGCCTTATTCAGATTATCCACCTGATTCTTCAACTTAGAGTATGAAAGGCGAGTATAGGTGCAGAGCTGGGATAAATTCATCCTTTTATGCTTATGAAGGACGTCCAAAATCTCCAGGATTATTATAAGCGACGGCCTTCTATTCAACGCTCTCAGAACTAGTGAAACTACTCTCAGGTTATAATTTCGTTTAACCATCAGCGACTATTTGGCGGTAAAATCGCCAATTTTCTCGACAATTTTGTAATAACGAAATGATCTTATGTAAATTACAAGAGATCGAAAATCTTAACTTAAATTTTAAAAGATTTTCTTAAAGAGATTTTTCCTCATAAAAACGGTGTTAATCGGCCGTTAACGTCATGGACAATAAATTCAGAAATTTTAAATATGATAGTCCTAAGCAAACTCTTAGTGATCAGGATGATGAGCTTAAAGGGGAAGAAAGGAGTATCCCCAGTCATAGCCACTCTGTTATTGATATTGATCGCCATAGCTGCCGGTGTTGCCGTATATGCCTATGTAACTAACTGGATAGGAGGGGCAACAGGAGCTACAGCCGTGGCTCAAGGAGAACTTTTATTAGATTATGCTGATGCTATAGATAGCGATGACGATGATAATATAACAGCATGGGTCAGGAATGTGGGGGGAGTTGAATTAGTACTCACGGACGCTTACGTTAAATATCCAAATGGAACCGTTAAGCATAACGATAATCCAGCGGAAATAACTCTCCCTATAGGGAAGGTTACAAAAGTGGTGATTGGGGAGAATAAGAACATAAGTATATCCTTAGATCTTACAAAGGGAGATGTTTACACCGTAACTTTGGTTTGCAAGGATGGAACGACTCTTGTCTTTAATGTAAAAGCTCATGACTAAATTCTTTAAGGGTTTCATAAATTTATTTACACCTAAAAT
>CAYLIY010000081.1:0-4493 GCA_964384015.1 uncultured Nitrososphaeria archaeon
CAGCCCAGGTAGTAACCAAGAAGAGTCATAATTACACGCTAACTTTAAGGCCAGAGTCATACACAGTCGTGATTTACATAAATGATAATCCGGCTTATAAGGAGGTGATCACAGTTGGCAGTCAGGAGGAGTCAAGCATAGGAAGACCAACACATCCCATGTTAACGTCCATGGCTCTAGTATGCGTTGCATTCGCAGCGGCGCTCGGGATAACTATCATGCTCCTGCGACAACGCACAAGTTAAACCTAATATCTACTCTTATGTATTGAGCATGGTGAATTGAGGATTTAATGGAATATTTAAATGAGACCATATGCAAAAACGCTTGACACGACTCACTAAAATTTTACTCTAGAAAGAAGCTGTATATGATCCATTAAATTATCGGTTTTAAAGCCCCTCTTCATTAGAAAGTTCTTTAGGTCTTCATCCATTGTGAGGAAAACCATATCATTCACTACGGATGTAGCATAAAGTAAGTTGTCTATAATATCCTTATGCCCTAGCATTCTTAGCTTAAAAGCTAATTTCACGGCATTCGGCGAGGGTTGTATCCATTCATAAAATCCAGATGTTAATAAGGACTTTATTGCAATATTTAGTGTCTCTCCTAAATCAATCTTTAGACGTTGACTTTCTCTACAAACCTTTCCGATAACTTCGATCCACACTATTGTTAGGCAATAAAATTTAACTCTACTCTTTACCGCAATTTCTCTAAGCCTTGCTAAGTGCTCATCCAGTAATCCTTCCACTGTGATTCCGAAGGTGGGGAGAAGATATGTTGAATCTAATAACACTTTAAGTGTAATATTCATTCTGCTCCCTTTCAGACTCTTCTTCGAACTCCTTAACTGTAGTTTTTGCCCATTTCCTTATCCTGAGGGCTAAGGATAGAGGATCTGGTATAAATTCCAGAATTAACTTGCTACCCTTTACTTCCACTAGGACTTTATCTCCTTCATTTATACTTAGTGATTCAATGATACTCTTAGGTAGATATATAGCACCCTTTTTACCCACTCTTAAAACTATGGCCTGACTCAAATATTTCACCGGAATATTAACTAATCTCTGAAAAATATAAATTAACTGGTTATTCATAGTTAATCTGATAGTCTCAGGGTTATCCTACCTTCTAGTAACCTTCACTGTAGCTGGTGGAGATGAAAGGGCGGTTGCTAGAGCTAAGCAGGTTGCAGCTGCAACTTTGATAGGGTAGGTGAGATAAGCTTCATTCTAAACTGAAGCGTTAACCCAGGGAATTATCCTTCAACTGTAAAAGTTATCGGATGCGGAAGGGCGCAGGAGTATTTATAGAGGAACTAATGGAGGAGCTCAAGGAGCGGAGTTTCGATGTAAAGCTCCTGGAGTTAGATGAAAAGGACTTAAGGAGATGGAAACAGCTATATCACGCTGATGAGGACAACTCTTAACTGATCACAGGAGTCTTCACATCTGTCGGCTATGTTCTCTATAGCATCTAAGAGTTGTCCTAGAAGAATCGTCCCACCGACTTTCATGTTGTTAACGCGCACATACGTCATCCTGACCTTCTCATAAAGGTCATCGATTTCCCTCTCAAGCCTCTCAACCTCATCAGCCTTTTCGAATGCCAACTTAACCCTCTTATCATAAAAGTCCTTGATAGCCTCATTAAGGGTACTGCTAGTCCCTCTTACTTTTCTCATCATATTTAGAACGCCGTTCCTTAGCTCTTCATAGTTATTAAAGATCTTAGGTAGATCAGCCAATAAAATCCTGATCAACCTACCAGCTATCCTCGACCAGTCCGCTATCAGGTCTATCTGTCTTGCCAACCTCATGAGATCCCCCCTTATCGCAGATGGAAGCTCTCCCTTAGCCAGTTCCTCCATTATCCTCCTCCTAACAGAATCCGCCTCCTTTTCGTATATTTTCACAAATTCTAGGAATTTCTCAGCATTCCTCACATCGGTCTCAACAACTGCCCTTATCGCCTGTTCAAGGCTATCAACACACTTCATGGCCAGCTCGCTTTGATCAACTATCATCCTGATCGCCCTTAGTTTACGGGTTTTCCTAAACCAGTCTACGAATCCCTCACTCAATTGCGATCGCCCTTTTTATCCCCTCATGTGGATAAGGGAAAACGTTTACAGCTTGGTCTGGGATCTTTAGCTTGATTTTCTTGTTCTCAACAAATTTATTAAGATAGGTCTTAGGAGCCTTAACTATCAAGCTGATATCCCCTATACTCACCTCAGCTCGAACATAAACTCCTAAATAGCTCACGGATTTGACGAGGCCATCGATCACATTTAATTTATCTCTGGCTTCTTTAGCTAATAAATTAAAGTGTTCTGGCTTAACAGCCACCAACACCTTATCTCCCAATTTAAAGCCTGAAATCCTACTGCTCAACCTAATTCCACATTTCGTTTTTATAACCGCTATATTTCCTCTTATCTCCTCAATTCTGCCCTCCAGAAAGTTGCATTCTCCTCCAATGAACTTGGCGACAAACGGATTCTTTGGATTTAAGTAGAGCTCTAAAGGTGTTCCTATCTGCTCAATTCTTCCCTTTCTCATCACTATGATTCTATCCGCTATGGACATGGCCTCTTCTTGATCATGGGTTACGTGGACTGCTGTCAGGTTTAACTCCTTGACCATCCTCCTAAGCTCAAACCTTAGCTCAATTCTAACCCTATAGTCCAGCGACGATAAGGGTTCATCAAGTAGAAGCAAATCTGCCTCTGTAGCTAAAGCCCTAGCTATTGCTGTCTTTTGCTGAACCCCCCTGCTCAACTCTGATGGATGGGAATTCAGTCTAACAGATAGCTTCAGGCTGTCCAATATCTCTTTGGCCAGAGCCCTTATCTCCCTTGATGACAGCCCTCTCACTCTTGGACTATAAACGATATTCTCCCAGAGGTTCATGTGAGGGAAAAGGAGTATGTCCTGGAATATGTACCCCACCCTCCTTTCCTCTGGAGGTAGATTGTTCACGACTTTTCCATTAAATAAAATTATTCCTTCATCTGGAGCAAGAATTCCCGCTATTATCTTAAGCAGGGTCGTCTTTCCACATCCACTTGGCCCGATGATGCATACATACTCCCCTCTCTCAACGTCAAAGCTCACCTTGTCTAAGGCCTTTATCCTCCCGAACGATTTGCTAACCCCGACAACTGATAAACGCTTTGCCCTATTCAATAACCAAAACACCTCTCAATCCTTTAGCTGGGTAGGGATACGTTATTATCCTCTCTGGGTCTAGGTAAACCGAGACTTTATCTCCCCTATGAAAGCTCGTTTTAATGAAGCTAAACGGCTCTTTGTAAATCATCCTAAGTCCATTTTTTAATAAAATCTCATATCTATACACGCCAGCTGAAAAGGAGGCTATATCTATGATCCCGCTTAACCAATTCTCCTTGTTTATCTCCTCAGCCTTAACAACAAGGTTTTCGGGTCTAATCGCTAAGACCACCTTTCCCTTTTCGCATCTACCTAGAGCTCTCTTAGCTCTTACCAGAACTCCTCCTATGTCCACCACTAAGTATCTATTCTCCAAATCGACGACAACTCCTGGGATGAAATTCATCTCCCCTATGAAGTTCGCCACGTATATGTTAGCTGGAGTCTCGAAAACCTCGATTGGTGTTCCTATCTGCTCAATTCTTCCCTTTCTCAGAATAACGGTCCTATCAGAGATGGCTAAAGCTGTTTCTTGATCATGGGTTACGTGGACCACCGTCAGGTTTAACTCCTTGGCTATCCTCCTAAGCTCAAACCTTAGCTCAATTCTCAATATTGCATCTAAAGCGCTTAACGGCTCATCTAATAGCAATATATCCGATGGAGTAGCTAAAGCCCTGGCTAGAGCAACCCTTTGTTGCATCCCTCCACTTAATTCATTAGGGTAAGAATCAGCTCTTTCGTCTAAACCAACAAGCTCGAGAATCCTCAAAGCCCTTGCGTTAGCCCCCTCTTTGTCCATCCCTCGAATTATTAGCCCATAAGAAACGTTTTCAAGAACCGTCATGTGGGGGAATAAGGCGTAAGTTTGGGGGAAATAAGCTACGTTTCTATGTTCCGGCGGGACCTCATTCACCAGCTTATCGTCTATGTATACCTCCCCCTTATCGGGCCTAACTATTCCAGCTATTACCCTCAACAATGTGGTTTTTCCGGCGCTCGTGGGTCCTAAAACAGTTAAATATTCCCCCTCCTTAACATTCAGGTTTACATCTCTGAGGGCTGCTATCTCCCTAAAGCTCTTCGAGACATCAACTAGCCTAACCTTATACGTCCTAAAGCACCTCTTTTAGCGAAAACCTTTGAGATGAGTATCACAAAAAAGGACACGGCTGTCAGGATAGCGCAACCAATAGCTGGGACTCCTGATGGAATTAGCCCCCTCTCAGCTTTTTTTATCCAATCAACCAGTAAAACAGGAACGGTGTATGTCTCCCTGGCCACAGCGATCGTTGCTCCGGTCTCATC
>CAYLIY010000082.1:0-4377 GCA_964384015.1 uncultured Nitrososphaeria archaeon
CTATTATTGTGATAAAGAATTATAGTAAAATGTGTTAGTTTGTCTCATTAATAAGTCCCCTAATTTCAGCATATTTTTATCTCTGACTAGAAAACTCACTATCCTTAGTGAGTTTTCTTGTGTCGCAATATTAGACGGTAATCAGCCTTCCTATCCCACGGGGCTGCCTTCCTTATCTGTATGTGCAAACCTCTTCCCCTAAGGTCTCTATTAACCTCTTCTAGGAGTCTTTTAACCTCTATTAAGTCGACATCGTTATTACTTATGTAGTTGAGAAGCTTGTGAAAGCTGGGGAATCGGAGCAGATCCCAATTGACTATTCTAAGGCTTTTGCCCAGCCTCACCCGCACCATCTTACCATCTCCTAGGCGTTTCCCCTTTTTGGCAGTTCCTTTTCCAGTTCCCCTATCTTTTTAAGGATATTTTGTTCTCCAGCTGTGTCGAACATTCTTCGCCTTATGAGCTCCTTCCTCCGTCTCGTCTTCTCCTTGTATTCCTTTATGGCTTCCTCTTTCAACGAACCTAGTAGAACTCCCTCCTCGCCCAACCTCATGTAGTAGCTTTCACCTATAAACGGTCCTACGGCGGGGTCTATCTCGCTTATAACATCTATTATGAAGGTTGAAAGGGCTCCTACATCGAGCTTGTGGCTTTCCTCTGGGGAATAGCCTAAAAGCCTAAGAAGAAGATTTCCACCTGTAAAGAAGCCTGTTCCTATGACAGCGAAGCCAGGATTATCATGTACGGGTTCCGCCAACCCTCTTTCGTCGTAAAGGTACATCGACACCTCTCCATCTCGATCCACACTAGCCAAAATCATATTGAAGTTGAATTCAACTCCCTGCTCACGTAGCTCCTTAAACCTTCCAATGAGAATCGACTCTATATGTCTAACAGCTTCTTCAAACTGGCTAAAGCTTGGGGTTTTCTTATTCCACTCCTTAACAGCCAAATCTATCAGAACCTTCTCACATATTCTGTAGCTTTGCTTAATCAGAGAGACATCACCCACACCTCTAGCGATAGCGAGGGGAACGTAATCATCGTTCACCTTCAGCAATATTGGGTAAACCTTTCTAGCTTCATAGCTGACGGGGCCAACAGTCACCTTAGAATCCGATGAGATGACGACTCCGTCTCTATTCCACCTGAGGGCGAGGACTAATGTCATGGGCGTTAACCTCCTAAACGCTCTTTAAACTCCTCGAACGATACAAGCCTTCTCCTCCCGAGATCCAGCGTGTAGAATTCGACCATTCCTGGATGCCTCTTTAGATAGAGACTTCTAAGAGTGGCTATGGTGTTCAGGTATATCACGAACTGTGGATTTGGTATAACAACCCAGACCTTCAATTCTTTTGCCAGTCTAGACTCAACTGTCTTTCTTATCTTCAGGGCTGGGATGGTAGTGCCATATAGTGTCTCCACCTCTACTGCTAGGCTACCCAGCTTTGGATGCTCAGCATAGACATCGACTACAATATCAACAAGTTCCCGCTCGGTCATGATGGCTTCTGGTTTAACTTTCTCGTTATTTATAAGATGGCGCACGACGAACCCCTTAATCCCGTAATGCACAAGTGATTCTCCATCTAATCCATCCCTCTCATCTTTACTTGGCTCAACGAATACGGCTGTTCGAGGATCTAAGGCGATTTTATATATCTTCTCGTAGAACTCTCCTTCCACCCTCACGGTGAAGGTGTCAAGGCTCCTCTTATCAGCCCATAAGAATCCGTACATCGAACTCGTCAAGTGGAATAGTGTATTATTTTCCTCTACTGAGATGTTTATTGGATGAGGGATTTTGAGTTCCTCTCCTCCTAAAAGTGCCCCAATTTCGCGTATTTTTGCCTCTGTTCCATATATGACAATAAAACCAAAGCCCTGTGAGTAGAGTTCCCTTAATCTATCTTTAACATACTTTTCTGTTTCTTTGATGGAGGATTCATCGATATCTAGGATGAACACAGATTCTCCTCCCCTCATATCGAACCTCATCTCTTCAAATGTTGTCCTTACATCCCTAGGTCTAGGGAGTCCTCCGACAGAGACTCTATAGATCTCCCTTAGCACCCTCTTCAATAGTTCGATGTAGCTGTATCTATCTTGTGAGGGCTTTTCAGCGAATATGAGTATAGGCCTTTCGGAAGTTATTCGGAAGGGGTATAGTTGAAAGTACCTCTCAAGTGGCCCCTCGACTTCTTCTATATCCATTCTAGCCACTTCCTCAGGTGTAGCCCTCAACATAGAGGCGGGGGTCTCACGAGCGACGGCCTTAGGCCTAACATCCCTCGCTTGCATAAAGAATACTTCGATTAGATGTGTGAATTTGATAATCTCTGTCACGTCCTTCACAGCTGTCTTTACAGCTATGTTCACTTTAGGAAGATCTATCTCAGTAGGTTGTTTGAAGCGTGGTCTGATCATTCTCCTTCGAATGGTTTCCAGCGACTCGGCTACACGACCTGCAAATCTTACGGTCTCCCTACTCGCCCTTATCGACTCCACTTCCTTAAATGTTTTTAGGATAATTGTAACTGGACTTATGTATTTCGTAGCATCAGTAATGGAGGGGCTCTCGATATCTCTCTTAATTTTATAAGCCACCTTGCTGTATTTAAAGAAGAGAGGTTTCATCAGAGCTACTTCTACCATTTTCTCTTCTTCAAGTTTAGTTCGCTCCTTATAGATGATGGGAGTTTCATCATGTAATATTGGTATCGAGACAATCTTTGCATGCCCTTCAGTTTTAATTGGTTGAAGTATAGCGATTTCCCTTTTCTTAGTCACCACCCGAACTCTCTTTTTCTCATCAGCCATCTTATTCCCACCCCAGTATACAAGTCCACTCAAACTCCCTCTCGGATACTGGTTCTATATATGCGAGACCAGAGAACATTAGTGGCGCTAGGAAGGCGAAGAACTCGGTGTAGTTAACCCTTCTATCATCTATTTCCACGCTTCCTCCAATTACTTTGCCTCTATAATAAGAATTAGAAGTATATGCTTTAAGCTCCGATATTTCACATCTTTTTTTGATTTTATCATAATATGAGGTTGAGTGTCTCTTAATTGTCTTTATAATGTGATCGAACCTCTCAATTACTAAGCTCTCCTTCACATGTTGCGTGTAATTGCGGAGATAAACCATAAACTCGTCGTCTATTTCGAAGAAGCGTTTGAGGTTTTCCTGCTGGAAAACTTGGTATAGGTAGAGTAGCACATCCCTTATTAAGCACCCGACGCAGTTCTTCTCCAAACCTATTATCCGCCGCTCTTCCCTTAGGCGCTCGTCAGGTATATCAGGCTCGATTAGCGTAGTTAGATTGATCCCAAACCTCTTAAGTAGGGTCTGAACCTCCTCCTCTAATATTCTCGGATACTCCTCTCTTAAGTAAAATAGTGGCACGGAGTATACGGACATTATGAAGAACGACATAGGGTTATAGAGTGGGAGTAGTCTCTTGCATGCATTCAGGAAATCCCGCACCACATTTACGCCTATCATAGAGTCACTAATCTCTATTTCCTCCCCCTTTGGAGGCTCAACGATCCCCTCAAGGATTCTGTAGATAGTCTTCAGTCTGGTTGAGATTTCCCGTAGCATACTTATGAATGGCACTTCCTCCACCGTGCATGAAACATCCTCACACGCCCTCTCTAGTGGCATTCCCTCCCTCATCCTTGAGATTATGCGGTTGATGTCCTCCCTTATCTTGAGGCCGAAGCATTCGCTGTAGAATCTGGCTAGGGCATTTTCGGAAAATGCCCTGTCTTCAATCGCCTTAAAACCTCCGAAAAGCATCTCCCTGTAAACATTATTAACTATGAGGTCGGCCATGTTTTTACCTTCAAATGTACGTGCTATCTCATCCCTAAGCCTCAGCACCCTCCTAACCGACCTGTACAACTCCGCCAGGTCAACAGTGAAGTACCTCCGCCACGATGACTCCTCATAATAACTAATTTCAACCTCCATGTGGTTAACCCCAATAAAACATCCATCTAGCCTTACCTTTGAAACTTTACCTCCTATAGATGTGGGTTTACCCTTAATCCACTTTAAAAAACTCCTATAAACTCATCCCCTCCAAAACCCATATTTTTAAATGACTTAAAGAAGTCAGGGATCCGCCTCCAACTCCCAATTCCAGCCAAAGAGGAGAAAAGGGGGTTCGCTTCGACTGCCCCCTCATAGCAGCCGAGTTAATTCAAATTGCGGATAGTTTAAAATAAATGTTAATATCGTCCGCCGAACAGTAACATTTACAACCAACAAACACTCCCAAAGGGGAGGGATTTCAACGATTTATCGAGTGCCCCTCCGCGGCGCCATCCCAACGCCGATGATAGATGTGGCATCCATAATCTTCT
>CAYLIY010000083.1:0-895 GCA_964384015.1 uncultured Nitrososphaeria archaeon
CCAGATGTAGGGAGGCCAAAAGCGAGCTTGTGGTGATAGGGAACAAGTACTTTAAGAAATATAGAGGTATGGGAAGCGCGTCAGCCAGGGCTAAAAGATATTGCCTGAATAGGTACTCAAGACCATCTAAGGAGGTGGAGGAGGGGGTAGAGGGTCTTGTTCCTTATGCCGGATCGGTTACTGAGGTAGTCAACAGGCTTAAAGCTGGTCTTAAAGCGGCGATGGGTTATGCCGGGGCATCAAACATAAGGGAGATGCACGAAAAAGCGAGGCTTCTCAGGATATCCCCGTTAGGCATGGAGGAATTAAAGCCCCACGATATATTGCTTGAGAGACTTTAATACTAAGTTTAGGCCTATTTGACCTTCTTATCTAGGGTAAGCGCGGCTATCACCGATTGCCCTAGGGATATCCCCCCGTCCCCTGGCGGAACCTGAAAATGAGTGTAGAACTTCAAGTCGTTCTTCTCTATCGTTCTTCTAATAAACTTGACAATTGACTCGTTATAGCTGACTCCTCCAGAAATCAGCACTTTTTTCGTTCCCGCAGCCCTTGCTTGATCAACGGCGATTTCGGCCAATCCCACAGCTAAAGCCCTTTGGACCGAAGCTGCTATATCTCTTCCCCTTTTATGATCATTCAAGGAATCTAAAACAGCCTCTATTATCTTAGTTGTATCTAAGACTAAAACCCCGTTTAATCGCTTTACTTCCACTGGAATTTTAACCGAATATGGATCCCCTCCTGAGGCATAAGCCTCCAACTTCATGGCTGGCTCTCCATCGTAAGTCCTCTCATAGCAAACTCCGAGCAAGGCTGAAACAGCATCTAAGATCCTCCCGGCGCTTGATGTGTAAGTTAAATTACGCTTTAACTCCAGCTGTCTCAAGATAAC
>CAYLIY010000083.1:905-4289 GCA_964384015.1 uncultured Nitrososphaeria archaeon
CCTTAACCCCTTAATTAAGCGATTTTTGACGAGGTTTTCCACTTCATCCGGTTCCATGAACTGACTTAGAATAGCTATAGCCATCCTTGCGGGATATTTAGCACATAAATCTCCTCCAGGCATGGGCTGAGGAATCAAATGGCCAACTCTTTTAAAGGAAGTGTACGAGGCGTTTATTATCTCACCTCCCCATGCGGTTCCATCAACTCCATATCCAACTCCATCGATAGCTATTCCCACAACATTTTCATCAGGGGATATACCAAGCTCGGCCATTAACGACGCTATATGGGCGTGATGATGCTGAACTCTTATCAGACGGACGTTAAACTGGCTACTTAATTCCTCGGCTAATTTGGTGGTATAAAAGACTGGGTTAAGATCGCAGGCTATGCCATCGATTTTTGATACTCCGGTTAACCTCATCATGAACTTTAATGATCTCTCTAACGCCTCAATCATGGTTAAATTCTCGATGTTTCCCACATGTTGAGTTAAGTAGCAGCAACCGTTCCTTAGAATGGCCCCAGTTACGCGAAGCTCAGGGCCAACAGCCAATACCGTGTTTTCCCCCTTCAAAAAGGGGATTTTGATAGGTTCGGGGACGTATCCCCTCGACCTCCTGAGAAGAAGGGGCTTTCCATCGACTGTCCTAATGACCGAATCATCATTTCTGTTAACTATTCTTCTATCATGAAGGAGGAAATAGTCCACTATTCCCGATAGAAGCTTAAAGGCTCCTTCATTTGTTGTAACCATTGGTTGATTCGGATAGTTGCCGCTTGTCATAACAAGGGCTGGCTCCCTTGAGAAATAGAGCAGAAGCTCATGTATCCCTGAATAAGGAAGCATGACCCCTATCGTATGGAGACCTGGGGAGATGTATTTGGACAAGAAGTACCCATCTGATTTCTTAAGAACAACTATTGGCCTTCTGTAGCTCAACAACAGTTTTTCCTCCTCCTTGGATACCAAAGCAAATCTTTTCACTGTTAATATATCCTTAGCCATCACGGCAAATGGCTTACTGGGTTTCCTCCTCCTAACCCTTAACCTAATTACAGGCTCATCATCGGTTGTCTTAACGGCTATGTGCACTCCCCCTATGCCCTTTATGGCTAGAATGTAACCCTCGTCTATGAGCTTAGCCGCCTCCCTAATAGGGTTCTTTACGTCTATTAAATCGCCCTCTGACCCATAGAGGAACATCTTAGGACCGCAACTAGAGCAACATATCGGCTCTGCGTGATATCTTCTGTCTAGAGGATTTTCGTACTCCTCTCGACATTTTGGGCACATTGGAAAATCCTTCATGCTTGTCCTCTCCCTGTCATAAGGCAGGCTCTCTATGACCGTGAACCTAGGGCCGCACCAGCTGCAAACAATAAATGGATAAAGATATCTTCTGTTTTTTGGATCAAATAGCTCCTTCCTACATTCATCACACAGAGCTATATCCGGTGGTATGTAAGAGATGCCCTTAGCCCTGGATTTCTCATCGCTCACAGCTATGGAGAATTTATCGAATTTCCCAGAATATGGCAACCACTTCACTTCTATCTTCTCATATTTTGCTAAAGGAGGTTTTTCACTCCTTAAGGCCCTCAGAAAACTCTTTATATCCCTCTTCCTCCCCTCAACTTCTATCCTTACTCCAGCATCTCCAAGGTTCAGCACTATTCCTTTTAGATTCCTCTTGACGGCAATTCTATACACGAACGGACGGAAGCCCACTCCCTGGACAATTCCGCTACAATGGATAAGCACTGAGGCCAAAGTCTCCTCGGGCATAACAACTTTAATTAGTTGTGGCCAAGATCTAAATAGTATTTCGCTTAGGGGATCTCCTTGAAGGGCGACTTAATAAAGGTCGATGAGGGCGAGATGCTTGAGTTGGAGGTTGAGGAGGATATCCTGAAGGCAAATGAGAGGATAGCCTCGATCAACAGGAAACTTCTTGACCTTCATGGGATTAGGGCCTTCAACTTCATGGGAGCCATAGGGTCTGGGAAAACAGAAATAATAGAAAGGCTTGTTGAAAGGCTAAAGGGGAAATACAGGATATTCGTGATAGCTGGCGACGTTACCACGACGATAGATGCTGATAGGATAAAGAGGCACGGAGTCAGGGCATTGGAGATAAACACCGGCAGAGAATGCCATCTAGATGCCTTGATGATAAAAAAAGCCCTTAAACGCATAAACCTGGATGAGATAGACCTGATATTCATAGAAAACGTGGGAAACCTCATATGTCCTGCCGATTTTCCATTAGGAACTCACATGAACGTGGTGGTTGTCAGCGTTACGGAGGGGCCAAATATGGTGAAAAAACACCCCTTTATAATAAGGGAGGCTGATGTGGTGGTCATAAATAAAATAGATCTAGCCGACGTCATGGAGGTTAACGTGGATCGACTTGTTAAGGATGCTAGGGAGCTTAACCCAAGAGCGAAGATCGTCCTAACCTCTGCCAGAAGAGGATTGGGAATAGACGATTTGATAAAATCTCTCGAGCTATAGGCCATGCACGAGTTCTCGATGGCTCAAATGGCTGTATCTAGGATATTGGAGATAGCCAGGGAGAATAAGGCTAAAAGGATAAGCAGCGTTAAATTTGTGATCGGCGATTTGACCTTTCTAAACATCGATCAGCTTAGGTTTTCCATCGAGCTTTTGTCCAAGGGGACGATGATGGAGGGGTGCGAGCTATCATTTGAGAGGGAGAGGCTTAGGATAAGGTGCAGAAATTGCGGCTTTGAAGGGGAGACAAAGTATGAGGGGGAGGAGTATCACACGCCGAAGATCCTTGAGCTAACCTTAAGCTTGAAATGCCCTAAATGCGGAAGTTTAGATGTTGATATACTAAGCGGTAGGGCTTTTCTTATAAAAAGCGTTAGGATGGTGGTTTGACCCCAATGGGCCGCAGGATACTTATAGCCGGGGTTGGGGACAGGCTGAGGAGGGATGATGGCTTTGGATCAAGGGTTATCGAGGAGCTCTCCAAGCTGAAGTTGCCCGCTCATGTGGAGCTTAGGGATTATGGGACAATCGGGGTGACCATGTTGTTTGAAATAGGGGAATATGATGAGGTCATATTTGTGGACGCCATGGATAAAGGAGGAAAACCAGGCCAGATTTATGTCATTAAACCTGAAATAAAACCGTTGAAAGGAAATGATGTGCAGAGAACCTTGAAGTTTAGCCTGCACGAGTTAAGGTTGGAGGAAACTCTGGCTCTGGGAAGATCCCTTGGAGTTCTTCCAAAAGATGTGCTAATAATCGGATGTCAGCCGAAGGACCTATCATTTGGGCTGAAGCTTTCAACGGAGGTTGAAAAAGCAATTAAAAATGCTATTGAGATAATTTTAGATTATATTGGGA
>CAYLIY010000084.1:0-4252 GCA_964384015.1 uncultured Nitrososphaeria archaeon
CACTAGGGATATGCCGCTTATTTCCAACCCGATCGAGACAAGATAGATTATGAAAAGCCCCCTGGTTAGGGCCAGATAGATGCCAGCAAAGAAGCTCTCAAGGGTTAACGCCCATGTTAACTTGGGATGTTCTGGAGCTACTGGCATTCTCTGATTATCTTATAAGAGAGATAAGGTGTTAAAAGTTCAATTAAGGTCATACGGTGACCGAAAATGAAGACAACTTGATGATCGCTTGTTTTGTTAAGGTGAAGATAGACTTTAGTGTATATTATGGTTAAAGGTTGCGAGATAAAGAGTAATTATCTTCAAATAATCAACAATATTTTGAAATGCATATCGAGAGGGTGCCTACTGGAGTTTCAGAGCTGGACAGATTGCTTCAAGGCGGAATTCCCAAAAACTTTATAGTAGCTGTCACAGGAGAGCCAGGAACCGGGAAGACCATACTTCTCCTTCATTTCACGGCTAAGGGCTTGGAGCTTGGAGAAAAATGCATATATGTGACAACTGAGGAGAGCAAGTCGAGCATTATCAGACAAGCGGGGCAGTTTGGCTGGGATTTTAAATCGGCTATTGATGAGGGAAGACTTGTGATAATCGATGCATTAATGAAGCCAAGGGAGGACGAATATTCGCTTAAAATGCTTGATGTTGAGGAACTAGTCGAAAAGGTCATTAGGATAAAGAAGAGGTTTGGATATGGCCATTCCAGGCTAGCAATTGATAGTATGAGCGCTTTTTGGCTCGATAAACCAGCAATGGCTAGAAAATACAGCTACTTTGTGAAAAAAGTTCTTAACCCCTGGAATTTCACAACGATGTTGACCAGCCAATATGCCATAACAACCTCTGAGGCCTTTGGATGGGGAATAGAGCACATAGCTGATGGGATCATTAGATTTAGAAGAGCTATCAGGGGAGGAAAGCTTAGGAGGTACCTAGTCATTGAGAAGATGAGGCAAACAGCTCATGACTTACACATTTGGGAGATAGAGATAATAGACGGGGTCGGACTAAAACTAATAAGACCAACTATTGAGAGGGTAGAGGATTACGCTCTTCCATCAAAGGTCAAGGAGAGAATTCTAAAATCTAAAAAAGAAATGGAATCTGAGATCCCATGAAATATGAAGAAATAATCGAGCATTACTCAAGGGAAGATGTCACAAGGGAAATAGTTGATTGGTGCAAGGATAGATGGGTATCTGTTCACTGTGAGAGAAGGGATAAAAAAGGAAAAAGGCTTTTCCTGAGATATTGGCCCGGAAGATTTAGGAAGCCCTTGACTATAAGATGTGAGAGCGATTTAAGAAGAATTCTTAACGAGTTAAAGTGGCTTAAACCTCGATCTTTTTACGCATCTATTAATGCATATAGATCACTAAGCAAGGAGGATGATGTATTTGGGCTCGATAATGTATACTCCTCAATACCAACCTGGGACATAGATAATGACTTAGAAAATTGGAAGGCGACCATTTTAGTGGCTAAAATAATAGGCGAGAAACTTCATGAAAATGGAATTGAAAAAAGTGTTTTCTATAAATGGAGCGGGAGAGGGATGCATGTCCATGTACATCCAGCTGCTTTCTCAAGAGAACTCACCAAGAAGATTCATCCTCTCGATCTATCCTTCGCTTTAGTAGAGTTTATTCGACTTAAAGCATCAGATGAGATATTTAAGGTTAAAATGAAATTAAAGGCTGAAGGCTTAAATGTTGAAAATAAAATAGATGCAAGGAGGGTATTCACCGTTCCGTTAAGCTTTCACAGAGATTTGGACATAGTAACGGTTTGTTTAAAGGATGAAAATCTGGATGAATTTGATCTAAGTTGGGTTCAACCTAAAAATTTTAGACATAATGATAGATGGAGAGATCACAAGGTTGGCGAGGCCGACAGATTAGCTTTAAAGGCTTATGAAGTAATTGGCGGATGCCCCTATCTCGGTTATCGTAAAAGGAGGAGAAAAACCAAGCCTGTGGAGGATATGATAAGAAGGTTTCTTGACATGGACGAGAAAGAGAAATAACGCATTTCATATTTTCACAAAAATGTTATACAATTTTCGCGAGAAGGAAAAAGAGAAATAGTAAAGTTTTTTAAGCCTTATCGACTCCATGTGTGTAGTTTTAGGTTAAAAATTAATGATTAAAAAACGGACTTATTTGGATATTATCGCTGAAATCCTTTCCGCTGCTAGTGTTAATGAAGGCGTTAAGAAGACCCATATAATGTACCGAGTCAACTTAAGTTATAACCAATTGCATTACTACCTTAACTTCCTTACCGAGTTAAATCTCCTCGAGACCGTTGAATTATCG
The DNA here is from genome assembly GCA_964384015.1 of uncultured Nitrososphaeria archaeon. Taxonomy (GTDB): domain Archaea; phylum Thermoproteota; class Nitrososphaeria; order Geothermarchaeales; family CAYLIY01; genus CAYLIY01. Next base: position 2,328 of record CAYLIY010000084.1, read on the forward strand.
AAGAGCAAAGTCTATAAGATCACGAGCAAGGGAAAGGAGTTTTTAAAGGAATATGAGAAGATCGGGAAAATTTTAACAAAATCCTCTACTTAGATATCTGTTTCAGAAATCTTAAAAATGATTGGGAAGCTCTAATCCTTTTCAATCTTTCATCAAACTCTATAAAATGATACTTAGAAAAAAAATTAATTATTAACCTGATTTTTTGCGCGGCTAACCCCGTTTTTCGCGCCACCTCTTCAAGGTCGTGCCATTTTCCGTTCCTCAGTAGATCAAGAAAGTCGATTAAAACTTCCATCTTGTACAAAAAGATGTTTAAAACCTATAAATACCCGGTGGAACTCCGTACTATATATCTTTTCCAGAAGAAAGATATGGTCGTTAGGTTCTGTTCATAGATCCTCTTTTCAAATTCCTTGATTAGGTTGAAGGAAATCTTGACATTTTAAATAAAGAGATTGGAAAAGATCTTCAGGATTTCCTCGATGATGAACTCTATGTAGATCTTAATCCATCCAAGCTTTGGAATCACAAACCATAACCTTCCCATAACCTGATTTGGATGAACAGGGGCGGGATCCGGGGCATTGTTCGCATCTCCCTTAGTTATAAATAGCCTATTTGATCCGATTTGCTTAAAGCCCACGACTCTATGGACTAAAGTTTTTTCCCCGTCAAAATACTGGATTATGTCATTCAACTCTATTCTGTCAGGAGGGATTTTAACTATTATGGCTATATCTCCAACATCTATGGTAGGCCTCATGCTCCCGCTTATTATAACAACGGGATATATCCCGAGCAAGCCGGTTGAAAAGTAAATTCCTATCGTGAGCACAATGGCTACATAAAGCCATTTTTGAGTTGTGGGTTCTCCTTTTCTTTTAAGCGATTCCTCCTGGCCCATATAGACATCAGCTATTAAGAAGCCTAAAGTCGGAGCTAAAACTCCAAATAAGGACTTTACTGGCCAAGTTGGATCGGGCAAGATTGGGAACAGCCATTTAAACATCTCTAGGGTTCCTCTATAGGCTATAGATGCTATCGGTCCTTGTAAGAGAACTAAGTATGAGGCTAAAAGGTTTTCAGCAAATGTTGGGAGAAAATCGGAGCAGAATATTTCAGGATAGCCCGATAAAGTAAATAAGCTGAGTAACCTAGCAGGGGGAAATAAAATCAACGTACAAAAGAGGGACGTGAAGATCAGGCTTAAAGTTTCCTTATTCTGACTCAATTTCCCTATTAAATAAGCTCTTAACAATTCCACCCCGAAAAGTGACGAGAGAAAGTAGATTAGGTTAAACGCTATGGCTTGAGGAGTAAATGCATAAGGACTTTTACCAAAACTCGTTACCACACCGGAGAAAATCCATAAAGATGTTTGAGAGATGCCAATCATCATGGCCAGCGGGATAAAGGAGGAGCTGAATTCCCATTTCCTGTCAACTTCAACAAACGAAAATCTCAGAATCATTATCGAGAAGAGAATCCAAAGAACTGAGTGAGCATAATAAGTGATAACTCCACCTAACACGTGCACTAGAAGGAAGTTTTCAAGGAGGTAAATGGTTAAGGCTATTAAGCAGGCAAAATACCACTTTATAAATACCTTATTAAGCTCCATTTACAAAATCGTGAGAGCTGATAAAGGTATAAAATTGACTATTTTGTAAGCTAGATGTCCACATCGTCCACTATGCTAACTAGGATCTCAACAGTCTTGTCCATGGCATTTGGATCATGCGTGTTAAAGGATATCCGAGTCCAGCTAATGACCTTTTGACAGGGATCAAACGAGATAGGCGGCTCCTTCCAGTTATCAAATGGCAAGTCCTCAGCCTTTACCCCGCCCCAAACCTCGATGAAATCACCCTTAGAATAGGGGCCATAGAAGTAATTTGAGACATCAAAATAATCCCCAATGC
>CAYLIY010000085.1:0-4187 GCA_964384015.1 uncultured Nitrososphaeria archaeon
TTTCACCACGCCTTACCGTAAGGCGAGGAGGTGAAACACGAGATAAAGCAGACTAAGTTCTGGCCGAAATACAGGCGCGATAAGATATATAACGTGACCTTCGGGAGCTCGTATGGATCCTCCACCTCTAAGGGGTTCTCCGAGGGACACGCTTCCCATAAGGTGCCTCCGAGCGATGGCTGGCTATTTTCGGGATGGTTCGACAAGGAGGTCTCGTTCACGGACAGCGAGGTTGAGATCTCAGGCAGGGGCGAGTTCGAATCGAGCACCGTGATCGAGGGCGAGACGGACATCCCCATCTTCTTCCCCGAGCCGTTCAAGGAGGTCACAAGTGCGGAGTTCTGGTCGCTGGAGGAGCAGATCTGGAGACTATCGGAGGAGCTGAAAGGGCTTCCGCCGCGTCAGTGTTTCATCCACATACCGGGCAGGAGGACACAGCGGATGATCGTCCCTTACGTCAAAAGCTTCTACGTCTCGGAGGAGAGGGTTCAGAGGTATAAACAGCTTTTATACGAGAGATGCGGCGCCCTGAGGAGGGAGGAGGCCGATAGGATCATCAGGATGGAGAAGGAGAGGATAAGGGAGGAGGCGGAGGGATACGACGGCGTGGATCCCGAGAGCTTCAGGGAGCCGAAGTAAAGGGGAGGCTTCACAAAGGTCTGAAATTTTGATAAAAAACCCCTAGAGGGGAGAGCCAACTTATTCCTACTTTTCCCCTCAGAAGACCGAAACCTGAGCCTTCGGGCATCAGGCTCAGGGAATAGAAGTAGGGGTTGGGATCGTCGAAGAGCCCGGCGATCTCGGTCTTCTCCGAGCCAGGCTCTTTGGCGAGGAGAAGGCTCAAAGTAGGAAGGGTTGCTCTCCCCGAAAGCTTCCGAAGGGATGCCCAAGCTTTCGGGGTTTCAATTTCTATGAGAAAACAGCCCAAATGGTGGGAGATAGGGAAGAGGAAAGCGGTGAAATGCCTGAGATGTGGGCGGAAAATAAAAGGAAGGAAGCCTCCGAAGAAGGAGAGGCAGTATTGCTATTACTGTGGAAGATACAAAGGGCTTTGGTGATATTTCGGTAAAGCTTGTGATGGAGGTGTTTTATGAAGAGCTGGATCTGGGTTTGCTGGTTTGTAATGGTTTTCCTGCCATATATTGACGTCCTTAGCAGTGTGCAGACTTATGCCCATAACATCACCGATAAAGAGCAAATAGTGGGCAAATTCCAAGAGAGCTATGGTGGTCCTCATGCGGAAGTCATAGAAGTTGTCGCGAGATGGCCTTATAAACCCACTCAATGTGTTGCTGTCAAAGGTAGATATGCTTACTTAGGATATAGAGGAGGGATATTTGTTTTAGACATATCGAATCCTTCTGCGCCGAGAAAAATAGGAGAGTACCCGGTACTTGGGCAAGTTTTCAATGTTCTCATTTCAGGAGACTATCTCTATATTGCTGCTGCCTGGGGAGGCCTCTACATTGTAGATATATCGAATCCTCCAAAATTAAGGAGGGTAGGGATCTTTACAGGAAGATATGTAAGGGATGTTTGTGTCTCGGGACGTTATGCCTATATCACTGGAGAAGGAATTTTTTGCGTTGTGGACATATCAGATCCATCGGATCCAAGGGAGATAGGAGTATATTATCCCCCGAATTGGCGTGAAAATGTATTCTCCGCTATTTCTGCTAAATCGCCGTATGCTTATCTCTTGTATCTTGATAAACTTCATGTCATAGATGTATCAGACCCATCGAAACCTAAAGAAATAGGATGTTTAAATGTCAGGGGTGCTAAGGGAATTTTCGCTTCGGATTATTTGTATGTTTCTTCTGAAGGAGGCATCTTGGTTGTCGATGTATCAAACCCGTCTGAACCTAAGAGAATCGGAAGTGTCTGGCTGCCAGCCCAAACTAACCTTCCAGGGCGTGTTCATCTTTCAGGATCACGTATTGGCACCATCTATAACATGGAAGGACTCTTTGGGCCCCGTCCTGGCCATAAAATAAGCATTTTTGTGACAGCTACTATACTTCATAAGAATCGACGTCCGATAACAATTAATGCAGGCAAAATAGGATTGGTAGGATATGCTGTTGACGTTTATATATCTGGTTCGTATGCTTATGTAGTTACAGAAGACACCGGACTTCATATTATAGATATCTCGAACCCGTCAGAGCCTAAGGAAATAGGGGTATATGACCCTCCATCCCAAATAAAGGACGTTTATGATGTTCATGTTACGGGTTCATATGCTTATGTTGCTGGTGACAAGAAGCTTCAAATCATAGATATATCATCACTACCGGAAATAGACGAGGTGAAAATAAAAATGCTTAACCCGCCATGGATGAGAAGTGTTGTATACAGCATACATATCCACGGCTCATATGCATATGTCATTGATTCTTATGGCCTTTACGTCATAGACATATCAGACCCGTCTGATCCTAAACCTATAGGGAAGTGCCCAAAAACCTACCCAATAATCAAACAGTATATCTCTTCAAATTCGCATATTTACCTGCTTACATCTAATGGAGTTAACCTTTTTATCATAGAGTGCTCTGTTCCTTCTAATCCTAAATTTTTAGGAGAATGGGAAATTCCAGGATATGTAAGCGATGTTTCTGTATCAGGTTCATATGCTTATGTTATAACCGACTCACGTGACGCGAAGCTTTATATTTTAGACATATCCAAAATTACCAACCCTAAGCTTGTTAAGACTTATCAAATTCCAAACTGCAAAAAAATGGGAGCTATTCATGTATCTGGTACGTATGCCTACATTGCTGGTGATGATCTCTACGTTATAGATGTCTCAGACCCTGAAAATCCCAAATTAGTTGGGAAATCTAATATCAATATTCCGGGACATGCAAGTTCAATTCTTATCTCAAACTCGCTCGCTTTCATCGGAGCTGGTATGATCCTTTACATAGTTGATGTATCCATCCCCTTTAACCCCAGATTATTGGAAAAGTACAACCTTGGGAATATTTGTAGGGATATCCATGTTTCAGGATCATACATTTATGTGTCTTGTGGAACAGGAGGGCTCATAATACTTAAAATTACAAATCCTCCTTGGGATCTCAATTACGATGGAATAATCGATATATTTGACTTAGTGACAGTAGCAAAAGCGCTTGGACGTAATGATCCTAGAAGAGATTTAAATAAGGATGGAATTGTGAACATAGTTGATTTAGAAATAATCGCACAACACCTCGGTGAAAGGATGAAAAGAGCACCAGCTTTAATAAATGAAAAAATCTCAGTTTTCCCGAAGAAATCCGAACTTCTTCCCAATTATCCTAATCCGTTCAATTCTGGGACGTGGATACCATTTCTTCTAGCAGAGGAAGAAGAAGTGACGATACGGATCTATAACACCAATGGCAAACTTGTGAAGGAAATAAAATTAGGAAAATTAAAGCCAGGGCTTTATGAAGACAGAAACAAAGCAGCTTATTGGGACGGGTGTAATGAAGAAGGGGAACCTGTTTCTTCCGGAATTTACATAATTGAACTTTCGACATCTAGAGGCTTTATGTTAAGGAAAGCGTGCTTGATGAGATAAACACCTAAAATTAGGAGGCAAAGCGATGTCAACGGTTTTCAAACCTCTGAAAATAAGACCAGAAATATATAAGCTGGGTGACATAAAGGAGCTTAGGGACAGACTTAAGATGTCAGAAGGAGAAATCAACGAATTGGTTTTAAAACTGCTCAATAGAGGGATTTTACGCTATTATGAACTAAGATGGAGCTACAATATTTCGTGGAAAGAGCTTATTGAGGATAAGAAAGAACGGGAATTCTTAAAATGTCTTATTGATTTATTTGGATAACACTTTTGGAAGCAGATCGTAGGAAATTACCGATCGGATATCTGAACTACGGCTACATAGCGACAGCAACCCCTGTCCCAGAGCCTACTATAACTCTTCTGTCACTGAGTTTAGTGCTTATCGGATTTAGGTATGGGAACAATCTGGAGGAGAAAGAAATAAAAAAGCCCCGGAAAGGGGCCTAGGAAAGAAGCTTTTTTATCTCCTCATCTGAGAGATGCTCAGGCTGGCTGGCCTTGTCTTTCAGATTGATCACTTTGATGAAAACCTTGTCGATCAATTTCTCCACGATCTCCTTTGTAGCTCTCTCGCCAGCCTCATCAGCATCGAGCATTAGGA
>CAYLIY010000086.1:0-332 GCA_964384015.1 uncultured Nitrososphaeria archaeon
GCTCAGATAAATTCTTTATATATTCCTCAACTAAGTTTTCGATCCCTTTTCTTCTGAAATGAACCTTTGCGACTTTTTTAGCCCTTTCTAGCTTTTTGTCGATGCTTACGTAAAAGGCCCCCTTGCTATAAAGCGTAGAGAAAATTCTTCTCCAATTAATCTTATGTAATTGATCAGCAAAATATCGAACCTCCAACTTAACCATGGAGTCTCTTAACTCATCTGAGCTTATTTTTCTAATTTCCCTCTCAAGTTTTTCGGGGGAGTTCCAAGGTATTGTTAAATCGAGAAAATCCCCCTTTATTCTCACCATTCTTCTACACTTCAACCTA
>CAYLIY010000086.1:342-4161 GCA_964384015.1 uncultured Nitrososphaeria archaeon
GTTAATCCGCCCTTATCCTCATAAATAAATATACAGCCCTTCTCATCACTCATTTCGCCGAAGTTTATCCTTTCAATCGAGCCTGAATAGCTTGCTTTACTATTTATGTCCTGATGGAGATGTATATGTCCCAGAGCGAAATAATCTATGTCTCCTAGCTTAACTAGGTGATTTAGGAAGGATTTCCTAACCTTTAGCTCATAGGTGTACGTCGGCTCAACTTTTTCGCTGTATTTTGCCCCTTCAACAGTTAGATGAGCTATAGCCATCCTGTAATCCACGTCCTCTATATTCATGGAGTTGGACAACTGCTCATCAAATAGGTCATATATCCTCTTCTCGTACTCAACGATCGACCTTTCCCCCTCAGAAATCGCCTCTGGGTATATAAATGGAATGGCGTAAAAAATAATCCTTCTTTTGGAATAATAACCCTCTAGAAGCAATGGCTCAGGCTTGGATCTATAATCAATATACTTGAAGTTGCGAATTCCGGCTAATTGAAGCCCTAAAGTAGTGTTCCTTTGAATAAGGTTAGGAGGCGTATCGTGATTTCCAGCTACCGCTACTACCTTAATATTCCTTTCTACAAGTCTTCCGATGAGATAGGAGAACTTATTGAAGATCTCCCCTCTTGGGAGAGGATTTGAGAAAATATCCCCGGCTATTATGAAGAAATCACACTCATTCTTTATGGCAAAATTAACAATCTCCTCTAAGTTTTTAAAGAAATCATTTATTCTTCTCTCCCTTTTCTCATAGCTCATTCCCTGAAGAGCTACCCCTAAATGCAGATCAGCAGTATGTATTATCTTTAGTTTACGATGATTGGATGCCATCTTAAATCGATAACAAGAGATGATTAATCAAGAAAATTTGTATTTTGTTCCTTCCCCCTCTCCATATAACCTAACTTTATGAAGCCTAGACCTCCTTCTCCTCAACATTTCTGAAATCTGGCTAATTTTCCCCCCATAATCAGCTATTTCTACCACAACCGGGAACTTAACTACAAGCCCTGTTATTAAAGCCCTTCTCTCAGGCAATTTCGGCACTACTTCCTCCATCTTTGCTTGAAAAGCTACGCCCAATAAGGCAGTTTCGATGTCCTTTTTTGACGTGAGAGCAAATATGAACTTGGACCACAACATAGAAATAACGTTTTCATCTAGCTCCGAGGGCCTTTGGTCTATAACTGCAAGGTTGATGCCTCTCTTTCTGTACTCCCTAGCTATGACCCCGAATGGACTACTTAGGAAAACTTTGGGCCCTAGGAAGTTATGGGCCTCCTCCAGGAATATTATTATTCTAGATCTAAGCTCCTCCCCCCTCTGAACTGTTTTGTCTATTTTCTCCTTCAGTTTTCTTGCTACATAGTTTGCTATTAACATATAGGCGACCGAGTTACCAGAATACTTTCCCATGGAGATTATCACGCTTCTCGGATCCTCCCCCAAAAGTAGCTCTATGACCTCGTCTATAGTCCCCTCATTCCATGTAACAAAGTCCTGAGCTAGCACCCACTTCAGTTTTCTCATATTAGGAACAAGACTCCTCATTAAAGATGGATCATTTACCTTTCTCTCTATTTCTCTCAACACATCGTCTTTTTCATCAACGTATTCCCAAAAACAACGCTTCCACATGCCATCTTGCCCATATAGGCTTTTAGACACCGACTTGAAAATTCTCTCTATTTTAGGCAGATAATTTATGAAAGTATCGGTTAAGCCCAGCATATCTTTCATGAAAACCAGTTCTTTTTCCACCTCTATCCCAGTTATCGGAATTGTGAGTTCTTTCAGCTTATTTTTAACTTCTTTATTCACCTCCTCTGCCATTTGATGATCAGGAGTGTATATTTCGAAATAATCCTTAAGTTTTTGCCCAACTCCTTCATAAAGCCTTTCTCCTCGAGCATCTTTCAAGAAAACCCCATATTCAGAATGCATGTCGAAAATTAGAAGCACTACTGGCCTTTCTGATCTCCTCCTTAGTTCATTATGAGCCGTTATGTAAGACGCAAGTAAATTTCCCAGAAACGTTTTACCGGTACCTGTTTTCCCAAATATCCCAAAACTTAAGTTAGAGAGAGCCTTAACATCTACTGGTATCTCGCCGAGCGTCTCTCTAGGATATACCTCACATGTCTCAGGAGTCCCTATTCCCCACTTAGTGATGCAATCCTCAGACCCAAAAAACTCCCTTACCTCCTCCTTAGTTAATTGCTTAACCTCTGAGAAATGAGAGGGGAGGCTTGACGCCACTCTTATCTCGCCTTCATCTTTAAGCTTCTCCCCCAGAAGTAGGATGTCTAATGAGGTATGGAATAAGGAGTCGCCGAAGAACTTAACTATTCTGGACAAATGTTCTCTTCCCTCAGATCCCTCGAAAAACGATAAACCCGATATTAGCTCATCTCTGGTTTCGTAGGACGTGTCAATCACCATGCCAAGATAGCTCTTGAACCTGCCGTCTATCAGGACCAGATCTCCGATTCCGATCTTCTCGATTGAGCCCTCTTTCGCTATGATTTCATTGGTAAGAACAGCTTTAACAAGTCCTTTTCCACCCTTTACGACTTTAGCTAAAGAGCTCATCTCCAAGTTTCCTCAATGATCTGCAAGATTAGGATTAAGTCAGAGATCCTTTTAAGAAATCTCTCTTTCTTCTTAAATGATTCCAAAACGGCGTTTATTAGATCTCCTTTCTTGAATTGACTTCGAGAAAGAACCCCTGAAAGCTTCTTTATAAAGGCCTTCATCGGCTCTCTTTCGCTAACTAGCTCCATGAACTTCGGGATGTAAAAGAGCTTTAAGCCCCCGTTACCCTTATGAAACTCGAGGATCACGTTGTTTAATTCACCGATATAGTAGACTTGATCATCAGGAAAAATCGATTCAGATGGCAACTCTTGCTCAAATCTCATGTTCTCTTTGTCAAGATATCCAACTATGAGGGCGTTAAGGATAATAGCTGGAGGTTCATAATATATCCTCTCCCTTTCAGCCCTAGAGACTCCTATCCTTTCGGTTATCGGTATATTGGATCGAGTTTGATATGAGAAGATAAGTCCTATTGGATGCTCCTTTTCGGCTTCTAAGATCACAAAATCGCCAATTGATGGCCTCACTCCTAGCCTTCTCACGTTTTCTGTATTAAGCTTAATCTTAACAATCCTCTCAGTTGCTTCCTGAACCTCTCCTATTGAGTTCTCTGGAAGCTCCATCAACCTTAAGACACTTAGCACAGCATTTTCGCTCATATCAACCACATAACTATTGGAATTCGGTAGTTTTAAGCCTCAACAGTTGAGAAACCTCATACTCCTCGTCTTCTTTTAGCTAGTTGCTTAGCGGTAAATGTCTCGTATGGATAGATCTTGCCGGCTATTTCGGATATCATCAGCTCTATTCTCCTTTTCATCTCATCCGCTCTTCTCCTAGCTAGTTCGTGGGTTTTGTTTAAGACGTATGGGTAGCCAGATCCTTGCATGACTGTTGCTAATAGGGCTAAATGAATTTTGTTCAGCTTATCCCCCCAATTCCTCTTCTTAAGAACCCCACTTGGAAATTCCACTCTAACAACCTCTCTTTCGTTTAATGAAAGATAAAAACCGAGGATCTCCTCACCTTCATTTTTAGCAAGCCTTTGTCTAGCCTCACTGACGAACTTCATTACCTGAGTTCTATATCCGCCATTAAGGCCAAGCTTAGATAAATAGAAGCTTATTAGGGACTTATCAGGGATCGAATAAGTTAGACATGTTCTATCAGAACATTTCTCACATTTTACTCCAGCTTTCAGACAATAATAGGC
>CAYLIY010000087.1:0-1223 GCA_964384015.1 uncultured Nitrososphaeria archaeon
GCTAATGACCTTTTGACAGGGATCAAACGAGATAGGCTGTTCCTTCCAGTTATCAAATGGCAAGTCCTCAGCCTTTACCCCGCCCCAAACCTCAATAAAATCACCCTTAGAATAGGGGCCATAGAAGTAATTTGAGACATTAAAATAATCCCCAATGCCATCTAGATCCTCGATAGCGACGTTAACATCCTTAACCCTGGCTGGCAGAGTTCCCTTGTTATGAATAACTAAACCTACCCAAATATACCAGCCCGGGAAAACGTTTTCGCATGTTATCTTAAGAGTTGAGTTATTAACGAGCTCGCTTTCCACGGATGTCACGTTCTTATACTCCTTTGGGATGAGAACTTTATATGAGCCTATCACTATGACGAACTTAGCTGTTTTAACAGTGCCGCTAATTCTCAGGGTTTTAGACCAATGGGCAAAAGCCACATTTAAGTTAACCATAAAAACCAAAAATAAAAAAAGAAGGGAGATTTTTTTGTTCAATTAGACCCACTAGATCCCGGCTTCATTCCATTGGACATAGTGAAACTGTACGGTAAACGTATAAGTTGCATTCTGAGTTGCGTCTTGCTCAAGATGAATGTACATGGAGTTATCAGCATTTTCGCATGGGTCTATTTGCTCCCCAATGCTATCCCAGGCATTAACAGTTATCTCGGGGGGTGCGGTCACTATTATGTCTTGTAATATGACCGGGATTGTTCCGTTGTTGTGAACTGAGAAGTGAACATACACATAGTAGCAAGGATACGCGTTGACTATGGTTACATTGATCGTCTGAGAGTCTATTAATGAAACATAGGTGCATCCGACATCTTTATCCTTGCCTGGATCTATAGCACCTGGAGGATCGTCTGAGGAAACACTAATTACCTCTACGTCCACAACACCCGTATCAACAGTTCCTTGGATCGTTAAAGTCTTGCTCCATAGGGCAAAGGCTGTTCCCATCATTAGGCAAATTAAGGTTATAGTGAAGAATAAAGTAGCCATTCTCCTGATTTTAGCAGTCATCGTAGCCTCATCTCCTCATGTGTACTGAGAGCTCAGTTCTACACTTCGTTCCACTGGGCTACTACTATCTCTATTTCAAAGCTATAAGTGGAATCCTGAGTTGCGCCTTGCTCAAGATGAATACATAGATCTCCAGGTAACTCCTTATCGGGATCTATCTGTTGTCCGATAGCTAGCTCACTAAGATGTATGCTGAAGTC
>CAYLIY010000087.1:1323-4055 GCA_964384015.1 uncultured Nitrososphaeria archaeon
GTACCCGTGTTAACAGTTCCTTGGATCGTTAAAGTCTTGCTCCATAGGGCAAAGGTCACGCCAGAAAACGCTATCACTAGTGTTAGGACTAGAAATAGTGCTGCTATTCCTCTAGAACTTAAACTCACTATTTATCACCTCGAATTTATTAATTTTCCACGTTTTTATAAGCAACTGGAACGATTGGACAGAGCTTTTTGTCTGAAAGGTTCTTCTAGAAGATATTTACGAGATTTCACTAGATATAAGAGATATTAAGGGCTATTGCGAAATTTAATTGAAAATGAGAGCTCCCGGAAAACTTGAGCTTTTGCTGGTCATATTAGCTACAATACTTGCTTTAGGCTCCTATGTTTCCCCTGCACGATGTGAAGAGGTTTATTATAGGATCACCATAGACACCTATCCCATTCACGTGTCCGTCACGGTCGATGGAGTGACGTATCTTCCGACTCAGTTGCCAATAACCTTTACGTGGGTTGAGGGATCTACTCATACTCTTTCGCTTCCTAAAACCGAGATTTACACGGAGGCTAATACCAGACTCGTTTTCACCGGATGGAATGATGGAGTAGAGGATGCCTCTAGGACTATAATCGTCAGTAAAAGCGCGAACATAGTAGCTTTATTTAAGACCCAGTACTTCCTATCGATAATCTCCCCGTACGGATCTCCTTGGGGGCAGGGATGGTATGATGAGGGAAGCTTGGCCACTTTTGGAGTTAAACCGGTTGATGAGATAGTTAAAGGAAAAGTCAGAGCTATCTTTAGCGGCTGGAGCGGTGGTTTAACTCCTTGGTCAGCAAATAATTCGATTTACATGTTTAAACCAGTAGAGGTCACCGCTAACTGGAAGAGGCAATATTGGTTACAGGTTAATGCGGACATCAGGGTTACAAATGTTTCAGGCTGGTATGATGAGGGGTCAAAAGCCACGCTTATGGCAATGGATGAATATGAGCCCAAAAAGGATGGACATAAGTTCGTGTTCGATAAATGGGTGATAACCAAGGATTCAATGATCGTAACTGAGATATCAAGCCCAACGGCCAGCCTGACGATCGACAGCTATTATGAGGTCGGAGCTTTGTGGAAGGAATATTGGTATCTGAAGATTGCCAGCGATTGCGTTGAGATCAAGGGGGAGGGATATTACCCAGCGGGATCAATTGTTACTCTCTCCGCTCCCATGGTTCACGAGCTTATTCCTGGAGAGGAAAGAGTGGTCTTTATAGGGTGGACAGGATCGATTGAATCTAATTCCTCGGAGATCAAGGTAGTAATGAATGATTTCAAAATAATCGAAGCTAACTGGGCTAAACAATACTATTTAGAGGTAAAATCGGATTGTAGAGGGGTTTATGGATCAGGCTGGTATGATGAGGGATCAAATGTGACATTTTATGCTGAAAGCCCCATCAGTTCAAGCTTGGGAGTCAGATATGTTTTTACCGGATGGAGCGATGGAGTGAAGGAGAGCGTTAGAACGATAACCATAAATGACGCGGCTGTTTATACCGCTATTTACAAAAAACAATACTTATTGACGATCTTATCACCATATGGTTCGCCTAAAGGGCAGGGATGGTATGATGAGGGAGGCTTGGCTACCTTTAGCATAGAGCCCATGGAGGAGATAATTAAAGGGAAGGTCAGGGTGGTATTCGCAAAATGGAGCGATGGTTTAACCCCTTGGTCAGCAAACAACTCAATTTACATGTTTAAGCCCATTACCATATCCGCTGAGTGGAAGAGGCAATATTGGCTGGAAGTAGATACATCGGTCGGCGGTACTATCGTGGGAACGTCAGGTTGGTATGAGGGGGGATCAAGGGTTACGATAAGCGCTGTCCCGGAATATGAGCCCGAGAAGAACAGACATAAGTTCGTGTTTAATAAATGGATCAGCATCGGCGAGAACTTCGCGCCTATAGAGAGGGAGGAATCACCTGTTACAACAGTTGTAATAAATAACTACTACGAAATTAGGGCTGAATGGAGAGAATATTGGTACTTAAGAGTTGAGAGTAGATATGGAACACCAGAAGGGGAGGGATATTACCCAGCGGGATCAACTGCCGAGGTATCGGTAGATCCAGAGTTTATATTAGTGCCCGATGAGGTAAGAATGGTCTTTATAGGGTGGACAGGATCGATTAGCTCTAACTCCCCAAGCGTCAGGATCTTCATGAATCAGCCTAAATTCCTCAAGGCTGAGTGGAAGAGGCAATATTACCTTAAATTGATATCTAAGCATGGAGGGGTTTATGGATCAGGCTGGTATGATGAAAACTCAACAGCCAAATTTTACGCTGAAGCGTCTATGGGAATAGGATGGGGAACAAAACTCGTTTTCGATGGATGGAACGGAGATTATGTCGGAAGTTCTTTAAATGGATCAATAGTTATGGATGGGGCAAAGACAATAATAGCTAACTGGAGAGTTGACCAATCGGAGCTTTACGCCAACCTAGTGATTATAATAATCGTGATTATAGTCTGCATAATACTTGTTAAGAAGGGAATTCTACCTAAAATGTACAAGCTCAGGAAGAAAGAGTGATTACATGTGTTGAACAAGCCTTTCGAAGTTTTTAATGAACTTTAGCCCTTTCTCCGTTGTCCTCCATTTCTTATCCTCCTTCTTTATTAAGCCCTTTTCCATGAGGAACTTCAAATACTCATCCGCCCTAGAAAACGTTAAATTTGTTTTATAAACGATTTCGGTCTTT
>CAYLIY010000088.1:0-4021 GCA_964384015.1 uncultured Nitrososphaeria archaeon
CCTTAACACGCTATATCCCATCGTTTTAGCTATCCTGAAGTATAGAGGGAGCCATCGAGAAAGCTTTACCAAGCCTATTAACAAATATTCAAAGGCCTAATAAGATTTTTGAAATGATCCTCTCCAAACTCGGAAGGATTTACGTTGGAGAAAATCAGCCAGTTAGGATAATAGGCGTGATAAACATGAGTCCTGAGTCCTTCTATCAGCCGTCAATTAAGAGGTCCGTTAAAGAGGCTGTTAAAGTTGCGTGTAAAATGGTCGAGGAAGGGGCGGAGATAATAGATATAGGGGGGATGTCAACAGCCCCCTATAAGGAGACTTACGTGAGTGAGGAGGTAGAACTTAAGAGGGTTATCCCTGTCATTAAGGCGATAAAGGACTCCCTTGATGTAACGATCTCTATAGATACTCAAAGAAGCAAGGTTGCTGAGGAGGCCGTTAAGGCAGGAGCTGAGGTAATAAACGATGTATCAGGTTTAAAGAATGATCAAAGAATGGCAAGGGTAATTGCTGATTACGACGTATCTACGATAATCGTCGCGAAGGAAATAATTCCCACCAAGGGAGACCCAATCCATAGGATAAGGGAAGCGTTAAAGGAGAGCTTAGAAATTTGCTCAAGAAGTGATATAGATCCAGGGAAAATAGTGATAGATCCTGGAATAGGTTTCTTTAGACATACTGAATGGAAATGGTATGAATGGGACGCTTATGTTCTAGGCAATTTACAAAGGCTTTTAACCTTAAGACTGCCGATAAATGTGGGAGTTTCAAGGAAGTCGTTCATAGGCAAAATCTTAAACCAAAGAAATCCTGAGGAAAGGCTGATAGGTTCTGTCGTAGCAGAGGCCATAGCCGTCCTTAACGGAGCTAGATCGATAAGAACTCACAATGTTAATGAAACAGCTCAAGCTATTAAACTCGCAGAGAAAATAAGGGTTAAAAGAAGATCTTTTGAGGAGTTTGGAGTGCAAGCTGAGGAGCTAAGCGGACAACTAAGGAAAATCGATCTAATGGATTTCCTGATAGGCTTGGGTGTTGAAGAAAAAGGGGCGGAAATAATGTCTAAAAAAGGGGAGTTTAAGGTAATTCTGTTGGAAAACATTCCGATTTTGCTATCTCTTGTTCTAAAACAGGAAATGCTATCTTCAGGTGGGGATGTTGCCATTCCAAAGAAGGCGTTGTTTGGAGGAGAGGGACTTGTCAACGTTGTCTTATTTGGAACCGTAGCGCAATTAGAGAAGGTGATTAAAAAGCTCAAGATGATGAGGTTCAATAGTCTTAGAAAAAGGAACTTGATTGATGCGCCGGAGATGGCTGAGGTGTTATCAGCCTTTATCTGACAATAAACCTGCCTTATCCATGATGCTCACATAACCCGCTCAATGGGCATACTTCGCATTTCTCCTTCGCACAATACCTTTTTCCTAACCTAAATAAGCCCACCTCTAAATGCATAAAGCTTTTACCTCGTATCTTAACTTTGTTCCATAACTCCTTAAGCTCAAGCAAAGCTTCAGATGGATTTGTTGATTTTATTAATCCAAGTCTGGTAGCAGCTAAGATTGTGAACTTAGATGGAAGAACATCTACTTTCCATACGTCTCTTAACTCCCTGAGGAAGATATTAATGGTAACCGATCCGATCCCCTTAAACTTGGATAATTTAGACTTTAGTTCCTCAAGATTCTTGCTTCTCCTATATAGCTCTGTCAAAGATCCGTAATCCCTAAGTAGGTTTTCCATTATTCCTAATAATTTAGAGCTGGTTGAGAAATCATAGCGCACATATCCTCCACTATCCAGAACTTCCACCAACCTGTCCCAACCAGCCCTTAAAATCTTCTCTGGGAGAAGAAAATGGTTCCTCTCAAACTCTTTAAAAGTTTTTTTGGCTATTTCCTCGCTAATTCTGGCCCCAAATAATATCGAGGCAAGAAACCACTTGAATATTTCCCCCTCCTTCCCGGATTTTAAATCTATGCCTAGTTCCTCGGAATAAGTTTTTGGAAAAAAGCGAAGTAAGCTTAAAACAATGTCCTCACGCCTCATTGTTAAGTTAGTTACTCCAACGTTATCTCCGTCTTAAAAACATCGTTTGAAACAGATGAGAACTTTATCTTAACCTTTTTGCCGGTTATTTTCCCGAGCAGAGAGGCCGCAACAAGGGTATAGGGCTCGATCATAAACGAATCCCTCAATAAGTCTAGAGTAGTCCTGTCATAGCCTCTCACCTCAACAACGAACTTGTTTCTTTCCACTTCATTCACATCAATCTGTACTCTAATCCCCATATCCCTTATGAATTTCTTAATACTGGATAAAGCCTCTTGGGGCTTAATTCCCTCTCTTACGACAAGCCCCCTTTTCTCTAGGAAATCTGTTAGCTCTCCCATGAACTTCGGAGCAGGGATTATGGCGCCAGTTTTTAGTATATCGCCAACCGATTTTGCGTACAATAGATACATAAGGAGATGAAAATCCGCGGTGTTTATGATTCCATGCCAAACAAGATCTCTCTCGCTAACTATTCCGATCAGAAAATTGTTCTCAACTATCGGCAGATGTCTTATGTTCCTTATTTTCATCGTTTTAATAGCCTCTTCAATGGATGCGTTTGGGCCGAGGGTTATAACTGGTTTGCTCATCACACTCTTTAGCTTCACTTTTCTAAAGTTAAGATTTTTGCTAGCTAATCTCACTATATCCGCTGTTGTAATTATCCCTCTGACCTTTTTACCCTCTGTTATCACTACGCTTCCTATTTTCTTATCAGACATAAGTTTTACGGCTTCTAATAATGTGTCTTCTGGGGATAATGTGTAAACATTCCTAACCATTACATCCTTGACAAGCTTGAAGGGATATTTCAGCATTTTGCCATTAATATTAAGCAATTCAGGCTTTTAAAAATGTCATGCTCCTTAATTCATTGTTTTTTGCATCCATGGGGGTGGAGTCTTTATCTTCCGTAGTGAGAGAGGACTTAAGCGATATTTCTTTACTTAGGCCTTTTCCTAAAAAAGAAGGCAATTATTCATGATTTTTTCCAAAAGGGATATATCTCACCTCTGCTTATCACTTTGTGACCTATAGTGATCTCGCTAGCCGAAATCGAGAACATATTGAGAGAAGCTGGTTTCGAGTACTCTAAGAAACCCACCATAACCGGGATGTCTGGTGTAAAACACTCATTTGACTTCATTTTCTATAAAGGAGATAAAAGAGTCGTTATGGAAGTATGCAAGGAGAACAACTGCTTAGAGGAGATGGTCCTTAGGGTATTTTGTAAAGGGTTAGATGTGAGAGCTGACGACAGGATAATAATATGCAATGATCAATTAATCGTGGAGAGCATCATTAACCTATCCAAGTCATTAGGAGTTAAGGTGATGAGCCCTTCTCAATTTAGAAGCTTGATCATCTCCCAATAAGCTTCATCGAAATTTATTTTCGTTAGAACTTCTCTTAGCAAATTACCCGGTTTTGATAGGGAATCCTTTTAATATTTATCCTTCTTTAGTCTTCATGTGGATAGAGGGGTATACGTCTTAATACTTTATCTGCCATCTGATAGGACTATAAATGTGGGAAAGCTTGGCGAGATTAATTTTAAAAAGGGCTTCTACGCTTATGTTGGCTCAGCCTTAAACGGACTTAGGGCTAGGATATTGAGGCATGTAAGGAGACAAAAGAAATTTCATTGGCACATAGACTATTTGTCTGTCCTTTCGATCCCTCAAATGGCTATAATAGCCAAGACCGACGAGAGAATGGAATGTCCGATAGCTAGGGAATTAGCCAATAATTTCTTCTACGTGAAGAATTTCGGTTCTACCGACTGTGATTGTAAAAGCCACTTATTTTACTCAAAAGATCGCGAAACACTGCTTAAAGTTGTAAAAAAGGCTTTCATTAAACTTGGCTTAAATCCAGAGCTTCTGAGAGTAGTGGGTTCAGAATTCAAACTCAGGACTTCCATCTCTAATTAATTCTAACTCTTTAGCCTATTCCTTAC
>CAYLIY010000089.1:0-4019 GCA_964384015.1 uncultured Nitrososphaeria archaeon
ACCTTAATCTGTCCGCATAGATCTTTGAAACCCCTATTTTATGAGAATACGCTACTAATTTCTCTAAATTTTCCCTATTATCGGTTATCCAAGGCAGTATCGGCCCTATGAAGACCCATGTTTCAATTCCCGCCTCTTTTAATCTCTTTAAAGCCTTAAACCTTTCGGATATCTTAGATGCCCTTGGTTCGAGAAATCGCCTCAACTCATCATCTATCGTTAAAATCGTAAATCCAATGGAAATTTTGTTTATCTCTTTGAGCAAATTAAGATCTCTTAGAACGAGAGCTGATTTTGTTTGAATTTCCACTTCAATGTCCTTTCTAAATTTTAATACCGATAGAACTTTTCTAGTTATCCTATATTTTTTCTCTAATGGTTGATAAGGATCAGTTGATGTTCCGATACCAATTACGGAATTTTTAGGTACTCTCCTCAATTGTTTGGTAAGAAGAGTTGGTAAATTCTCCTTAACTTCTATATATTCCCCCCATTCATGTTTTATTTCCTTAATCAAGAAGAACTTTCTGGCATAGCAATATATACATCCATGCTCACAGCCAAAGTAGGGGTTTATGGAGTAATCTAAGCCCGGTAATGCAGTTTTAGATAACGCGTAATTGGCTTTGATGGATTTATACAGCATTTCAGAACTCCGTGATTTTTCTTTGATAAAAAAGCTCGTGAAGAAGAGTACTTTTTTCAGCCCATCGACTTAAGGGAATTCTTAGTTTTTTCATTACATGATTTAAGGCCTTTTTTAAGGATTCAAATTTCTTTGGCCTGCCTTTAAAGGCTCGTCTGTAATTTTCCCGAACGTTCCACACACCTATGGGAAATAAATATCCCTCATATACCTCCCTGAACAATATAGCTATGGCCTGTCTTTTTAATGAGTAAAGCTTTTCAGCTACAGCAAGTCTTGCTGCATAATAGCATCCGCCCGTGTTTTCAGCATAACATTTCCTTCCCTTGAATCTTTCATAATCTGAGTATATCACTGCTCTTATCCCAAATTTATTCCAAAAAGTCCCGGGAAACCAAGCTTCAAGCCATTCATAGCTCCATTTTCCGGGAATAAGCAGAGCTATGAACAAATTATCGAAATTTCTGTGCTCATAAACATGAAATTCATTTATGCTCGGATATTCCTTAATCTTATCAATTAACCACCTGGAAATTATCGAGTCCACAGCTGTTATGCTCCATCGAGTGGGAACTATCCTTCTACTTCCCTTTACTCCTAAAGCTCCAACGCTAAAAGCCCTTTGAATGCTTGAAATCGGGACCCCTCCCTTATAAAGCTCTACTACGGCATCGCTTGCTTTTAAATCTAAATCAGCAAAACATTTGTCTAGCTCATGATCTATCTTAAAAGAGCCTAATTTCATGGATTTCACGGGAGCTGTAGGACCAAATGGGATTATTTCCTCTGTTATGACTAAAGTCTTAGTTGGCTTTTTAGAAAACCTCATTTCAACTTCAGGTGAATTTCTGGATAGAGCTAAATCCAGGATTAAGTCGTAGTTTCTCCCTAATTTCCACGGCTTTCTTACATCAGCTTTTAACCTTCCATGAATAAGAGCTGATCTAAACCTCAAAATATCCATTAACGACAAGTTTGTCCACTTCTCAGGAAAGTCATAAATAGCCGTATCACCTTTAATTGGCGGAAC
Source organism: uncultured Nitrososphaeria archaeon (assembly GCA_964384015.1). Lineage (GTDB taxonomy): Archaea > Thermoproteota > Nitrososphaeria > Geothermarchaeales > CAYLIY01 > CAYLIY01. Next base: position 1,677 of record CAYLIY010000089.1, read on the forward strand.
CATCGGACCTATTTCGACTCTTGGATATCCATATCTTCCAACAAAAATGCTTGGAGGCGAATTCCCGCTTATTTCATTAATGTCCGAGAACTTTTTAAAATCCAGTATGGAATAAAACTGTAAAATTACCGGGCATGTCTTTCTTCCACAAAGGAGTTTAACTCCCCTACACTTTGGGCATACGCTTTCGTTTGGCACTTTAACCCTTAAAAACCTCTTTAATTCATCTATTTCTTTATCCAGATGTTTAAACCATAGCGGAAGCGCTGTCACGTTAATCGCCGATCAAACCACTGTTACCCTTAAGTGTTTAACCCCTCTCTTAGACATCAAGCTCTTTGCTAAATTTGTTATTCTTCCGGCATCACCTATTCCAACAATCACCTCTAAACAATTTCTTTCGTCTAAATGAATGTGGACGGATGATCTTATAACATCCAAAAATTGATGTTCTATGTCCGTTAACAAAGAGCTAAGCTCATGGACCTTATGGTCATAAATAAACGATATAATACCGACTATCTTTCCCTTAATCTTCTCCCATGAGTACTCGGCCATATAATGCCTAATGGCATCACTAATGGCCTTAGATCTGTTTTTATAACCTCTCTTTTTTATAAATTCATCAAATTCGCTCAATAAATCCTTCTCCAGAGATATTCCTGTTCTAACAATATTATTCAATGTTTTTTCACCCTACTAAATAACTTAATTGCTTTAATCCATAAAGAATCTTGATTTTAAGTATTAAATTAGGCTTAAAAATTTTCTAGCTGAGTTAATTGTTTAACCAGACTTACAGATGAGCGTAAGTAATAATTTCCAAATGCTAAAAAGGCGGTAAATTAAAAATTTAAGTCAATGCTACGAACTTAATTTGAGAAGCGATATGAGGGTCATTTTTTACACGGGTAAGGGAGGATCAGGCAAATCCGTTATTTCATGTGCAACCGCCTTAAAATCATCCGAGATTGGCTATAAAACACTTGTTATATCATCAGATCCAGCTCATACAATCTCAGATGCCTTTGAGATGCCTGTTAAACATGTGCCCACCAAAATAGCAAATGATCTATGGGCCCTTCAGGTTGATCCATTAAGGGAGGTTAAGGAAAGGTATGGGGTGATACAGGAGTATATGGTGTCGCTGTTTAAGTCAAGGGGCTTAGATGAGATATTGGCGTATGAAATAGCGTCACTTCCAAGCATGACTGAGCTGGCGGCTTTATTGAAAATCGTTGAATTCATGGAATTGGGAGAGTACGACGTTATAGTATTAGACACGGTTCCATCGGGCGAGGCACTCAAAAACATTTATCTGCCAACTCTTTTAGGTTCAGTAGCCACCAAGCTCATTAAGCTCATTATTCCCTTCGCAAGTGTTGTCAAAGTAGTAGAACCCATAGTAGGAGTTCCAACTCCAAGTAAAGAGGTCATAAGCGAAGATATAAGATTAATAGAGGTTTTAAAGAAGCTAAAAGATATAATAATCGATAGAAATGTCACAAGCCTAAGATTAGTGGCAAACCCTGATGCTTTCAGTATCCAAAATTTAAGGAGAACATACTTACTGGCGAACCTTTACAACATCAATGTAGATTTAGCCATAATGAATAAAATCATCCCAGAGTTGGTTAAGGATGCGTATTTCGATCAATGGAAGAATAATCAGAGGAAATACCTGATAGAAGCTGAATTGGCGTTTCATCCTTTACCGATAAAAAGATTAAGGCTTTTTAAGACAGAAATCAGGGGATTAAAGCTCTTATCTAAACTAGGGAATGAGCTATTTCGTAAAGAGGATCCAACTAAGGTTTATTACAGGGGAAAGCCGATAAAAATGAGGGAATTTGAGAATGGATTTGAGATAATAATTCCAACGCCATTTATAAACAGGGACTTATGTGAAGTTGAGAGGATAGGTGGCGATCTATCGATAGTGGTTCAGACGGATATTGGAGAAATACGAAATTTCATTCCTCTCCCGGCAATAGCTCACGTTATGAAACTAGACAAAGCTAAGCTTTTAAACGGAGAACTGCATATTTATTTTATCAAGGAAAAATGAAGGAAGAGGAAGAATTAACGAAATCGATTAAAGCTCTTGTGGAGCTAACGTTTATACCGTTAAAGGCTATGGTTGATGCTTTTGCTGAGGCTTTAGATTCTCTTGAAAAATCACTTCCAAGAAAAACAAGGGATTTGGCGATAAGCTTAGTGGATGCTGAGATAAACGCTTTGAAGGCGTTAAATGCTATAATTGAAAAGCAGATATCCCTTCTTGAAAGCTATAAAGAGAAAATGATTAAAAAAGAGAAAAAAGAACGGATTAGGGTTGAATAA
>CAYLIY010000090.1:0-3989 GCA_964384015.1 uncultured Nitrososphaeria archaeon
ATATTATCCCCCTCTAAATTTTAGGTCAAACTCCGGCATTAAGGGCAAATTTAGATAATGTTGTTGAATAACTCTCAATTTAGAAGGAGAAGTTAGCAATATCAGTTTGATGGCGCCCCAGCCGGGATTTGGACCCGGGATCCGGCGGGCGATTCGGCCCAATTGGTCAGCCGCCGATGCTAGACCGGGCTACACCACTGGGGCTCTGCTATCCTCTATATTTGATTGTATTAAGCGCCAATTTAAATTTTTCATGAAAAGCTAGCAAATTTCTTCTTGACTAAGACCAACGACTTTATCTTTTAGTAAGCGCTAACATTTGTTAGCGATGATGACCCATTGCAGCTCGACGCCTAAGGCGGATGGAGGCGATGGGCGGTCTGAGCTTTTAATTAACCCTTAATAGTGGACTCACAAATCTAGATCAAAAAGCTTTTTAACTGATGTGAATATGGATACTTTGGTTCCTCTGGGAAGGTCCTAGCAGAAGATGTCGAGTATATTTGAGAGGATTTTGAGCTTTTTGAGGAAGTTTCAAAATTATATGAAAATATCAAAAGTGACGGCCATCTCCAGAAGATATTTTGTTATGAACTCATTTGATGGAGCGATGGTTGCTCTAGGAATCGTATTAGGATCTTATACGACAGAGATAACAGATCCCCGCATTATAATCGGCATAGGAATGGGAGCTGGCCTAGCTATGTTCTTCTCCGGTTTCACTGGAGCTTACATAACGGAGAGAGCCGAAAGACTAAGGGAATATAAGGAGTTGGAGCACAACTTGCTTAAATCATTAGACGAAACGATCCATAAAAAGGCTCTAGAGATAGCATCCTTATGGGTGGCAATCATAGACGGAGGATCTCCTGTTGTGTTCTTATTGATTATTCTCAGTCCGTTCTTCTTCTCCATTCTAAATTTGGTTTCTTTAGGCGTAGCTTATGCGCTGTCTATACTCATAACGTTTTTGGCATTATTCCTGCTTGGGGTTTTCATAGGAAGGATATCTAAGGAGAACCTTATAATTTCTGGGATTAAGATGTTGGCTGCTGGGTTAAGCGTATTCGCTATATCTCTTCTCATAGGGGGGTTATAATTTAGAAAAAATTAAAAATAGCTTTGATTTTTCCTAAAATATAGTAGGAGAAACGAATTTGAGCTCCCGTGGAACTGTCATAAAAAAGGTGGTCTTGGATGTTTTAAAGCCACTTGAACCATCCATTATCGAAATGGCGTCTAGGCTAGCGTCTATTAGCCATGTTAACAATGTCATAATAACCTCGGTGGAGATCGATAGGAGCACGGAAAGCGTGAAAATATCAATAGAAGGAGATGATATAGATATGGACAAAATTAAGACAGCAATAGAGGAGTTGGGCGCTGTAATACATAGCGTCGATGAAGTGACAAGCGCTAAAAGGAAGAAAACTTTAACTTAAAGCAGGCTTGTTTATCATTTGTTATTGGGGGCCCGTAGCTCAGCCAGGTAGAGCACCGGAGGGAATCGGTGAAGCTTTTAGACCTTGGGGGTGAAGACACCCGGGGGTCTGGGGTTCAATTCCCCACGGGCCCGCCATAAATTCTCCAAAAGAGCTAAAGCTTATCGCTTATCCTGTTAAGATAATGAATGTTGCTTAAGGTTCGATTATTGCCACATGGCTCAAGCTTGATTTGTCGGCAATCCTGAGGGAATTTGACCAGTATTTATTATAAACTAAGCTTGTTTCCTGGTAATGGATAGGATTATTTAAGCGAACTTTGCTACTTTTTATAGCTAGCGTCTATGACTAACAAGCCTAAGAACTTGAGCACTCAAAGAGGGAGTCTGAAGAACATAATAAGCTTGGGCTTAGTTAGCTTTTTCACGGATGTTTCAAGTGAGATGTGTTTCAGCTTCCTACCAAACTTCATTAGAAATGTCCTTGGTGGAACTAGAGGAGTCGTTGGGTTAATAGAGGGAATAGCTGAGGCCACTAGCTACGTCCTCAGAACATTCTCTGGAGTTTTATCAGATAAGATAGGAAAGAGGAAAATACTAGTGTTCACGGGATACGTGATTTCGAACTTAGCTAAACCTCTCTTTTCGGTCTCCAGAAATTGGGTGGATGCTTTGCTTGTAAGGTTCATAGATAGGGTGGGAAAAGGTGTTAGAACCTCCCCAAGGGATGCTCTTTTAAGCGAATCCATAAAAATGGCCGAAATGGGAAAGGCCTTTGGCATTCACAGGACCCTCGATCAGCTGGGGGCAGTTATAGGCCCGGCTATGGCCCTGGTTTTCATACCATTAATTGGTATGAGAAATGTCTTTCTTCTATCGATTATTCCCGGATTAATCGCTCTTATAGTCCTTTATGCTTTTGTCGAGGAAAGAGTGGCTGTTAAAAAGGAGAGGAGTCAATCAATCGGTATAGACTTTAAAAAAGTGCTAACTAAGGACTTTAAGATTCTCCTCCTAATAGTATCTGTATTCTCTATAGGAGCCTTTAACTACTCTTTCATACTCCTCAGAGCCGAAGAGCTAGGCGTTGCTATATTTCTGGCACCAGGGGTATACATAATTATCCAGCTCTCTCATGCGCTAATGGGGATGCCTGCCGGTATGCTCTCTGATAGGATCGGTAAAGAGTTCACATTGGTCATAGGTTACCTTCTCTTATCGGTCACTTCGTTATTGCTTATGTCTGGAGGGTTCACGGCTTTTTATGTCCTTCTATTAGCTGTGATGTTTGGCCTCTATCAGGGCATAACAGAAACTGTCCAAAGAGCCATGATTCCAGGATATGTTCCACCAGAGTTAAAGGGAACGGCCTATGGGGTTTATTACTTGGTCGTTGGATCATGTTTCTTCATATCTAACTCACTCATAGGCTTTCTTTGGGATAGCTTTGGGATAAGAATAGCTTTCGCTTTTAGTTTACTAACCTCAGTTTTAGGAGCAATTGGAATGACCTTTCTTGCTCTTCGAAGAAGATCTACACCTCTTTAAGCTTAAGTCTCCTTAAATACTTTATTCTCCTCGGCAGGAGCTTAAACAGTGGACAGATATCATCTCTATATTTAAGGTAAACTTCTCTAGGAAAGGCCACACATCTAAATCCCATACCCCTCACTAGCTTATAATGAACGCAAACCTCGCATTGGTTAAATTCCTCCCCCTCAATGTTTACCTTTCTCATCCTGTCACCTATAGAAATTAAGAAATCGCTTATAAAAAGAAGGAAATCTAGAACTAGTTGATGCCTATGAGCTCAAGCTTAGATTATGTGAAGAAAGACCTTCTTAAAGCCTTGCATGAGTCTGTCTCAAGAAACCTGGGAGAAGGGATCCTTCTATCAGGGGGCCTGGATACGTCTGTTTTAGCCTATCTTCTATGCAGATATCTGAAGCCCAAGGCCATAACAGTCTCATATGGACCTGAAAGCCCAGATTTACATTATTCTAAAATAATTGCTCGTTTTTTGGGATTAAAACATTATATTAAAATTTTTGATGAAAAAGAAGCTCTAAGAGCTATAAAGAACATAATTAAAGTCATGAAAACATTCGATCCTGTTGAAATTAGGAATGATATACCCCTGTATTTAGGTCTAGAGTATGCTAAAAACCTGAACTTAAAGACGATAGTTACTGGTGATGGAGGAGATGAGCTTTTTGCTGGTTATTCATTTCTATTTAAGTTTAAACCAGTTGATGTAAAGAAATGGATAGAAAGTGTTGTAAAAAACTGGTTTTTCTCAGCAAAACCATTAGGAGAGTATCTAGGTATAACGGTATTGCAACCTTTCACGGATCCCGCCGTCGTAGAGATCGCCTTAAGAATTCCGGTGAAGCTTAAGATAGGAGAGCGCAAAGGGGTTAAGTATGGAAAGTGGGTCATTCGCAAGGTTTTCGAAGGGATATTGCCTGATAAGATTGTCTGGAGAACAAAACATCCATTAGAGATAGGTAGTGGAAGTACTAGGTTATCTGAGGTTTTTAAAGTGAGC
>CAYLIY010000091.1:0-961 GCA_964384015.1 uncultured Nitrososphaeria archaeon
TGTTATTAGCGTGTGGACTTTCTCTCCCTGTAAGATTAATGCTGGAATCGCCCCGAAATGGGCTATAAGAAATTCAAACTTCCCGCTGATTACTTGGTAAACGAAAATTATTACATTGACAACTATTAAGCTCCAAGTGATGAAGGGCGTGGTTTCACTACGGTTTTGGTCATATAATGGAAACATCGTTGATCAAATCGATATTTACCATTTATAAGTTAGCTAAGAATTTAATTCAATATCCCACCAATTCCTTAGTGAGGCTCTTTGAGAATCGTCATATTGGGCCCTCCAGGAGCGGGAAAGGGAACTCAGGCTAAAAGAGTATCCAAGAAATATGGAGTGCCACATATAGCAACAGGAGACATTTTTAGGGAGATAATCGCAAGCAGCTCAGAAATCGGTAAAAAAGTTGAAAAGTATGTAAAAAGTGGTGAGCTGGTCCCTGACGAGATAGTTAATAAAATCGTGAGAGAAAGGCTATCAAGACCCGATTGCCGGGATGGATTCATTTTAGATGGATATCCAAGGACCGTTGAGCAGGCCAAGGCTTTAGATCGGGCCTTAGAGAACGCTGGGGAAAAGCTCGATCTAGTAATAGAGCTGGAGGTAAGCGATGATGAGATAGTAAGAAGGCTATCCAACAGGAGGGTATGTAGAAATTGCGGGGCTATCTACCATTTAATAAATAATCCGCCAAAAATCCCAGGGAAGTGTGATAAATGCCAAGGAGAGCTTTATCAAAGGGAGGATGATAGAGAGGACATAATTAGAAACCGTCTTAGGGTCTACAGAGAGAGAACAAAACCGTTAATTGATTATTACTTAAAGAGGGGGATATTAGTTAAAGTTAACGGGAACCCTAAGGTTAATGAGGTCTGGGAACAAATTAGAAAAATCTTGGATGAACAGATCGCTTTAAAATCGAGTAGGTCGGATAAGTTAATTGATAGCTGATCTT
>CAYLIY010000091.1:971-3065 GCA_964384015.1 uncultured Nitrososphaeria archaeon
TTAATAACGTCAGTTTTAAGGTTCTTAAAGGACAAATATTTGGTTTAATAGGTCCAAATGGAGCAGGCAAAACCACAATTCTTAGAATAGTTGCAACTCTTCTTAAGCCAACCTCAGGATCAGTAGAGGTGTTCGGAATGGACGTAGTTGATGAAGCTGATAAGGTTAGATCAATAATAAGCTATTTACCAGAGGAGGCAGGAGCTTATAGGAATTTAACCGGCATGGAGTACCTTAAGTTCATGGCAGGGATATACGCCAAAACTAAGGTGGATGCTAAATCCTTTGTCAAAGAGGCTATTGAGATATCAGGTCTCGGAGATAGATTAAACGACAGAGTTAAAACGTATAGTAAGGGGATGGTTAGGAGATTACTTCTGGCAAGAGCCTTGATGTTTAAGCCTAAATTAGCCATTTTAGACGAGCCGACAAGTGGTTTAGATGTTATTCATGCCCATCATGTAAGAAGGGCGATAAAGGATTGTGTTAAAAGATACGGAGTAACTGTTCTGATTTCAAGTCATAATATGCTCGAGGTGGAGTTTTTATGCGATAGAATAGCGTTGATAGATAAAGGGAGAATAATTGAAGAGGGTAGACCAAAAGAGCTTAAATCGAAATACAATTCAGCTAATTTAGAGGAAGTATTCGTGAAGGTGACGAATTCCGTTGAAAAAGCTTAAATTAATTATCCTAAAGGAGATAAAAGAGCTTTTAAGAGATCCTAAAATCCTGGTGGGAATAGTGCTAGTCCCGCTTGTTCTGTTTCCGATCATGGGATCAGCTGTTCAAACGTCCATTAAAACTGCCGAGGAAGCTGTTGAAAAAGCCCCAATTGGAGTTTTAAATATGGATATGGGAAACATGTCTAAGGATCTCATAAGCTTCTTAAGAACCGTGTCAAAAACTGAGATAATCGAAATAGAGGCCGAAAACCTAGAGAACTGCTTAAAGATTGCTCAGGACTTAGGTTGTTCGGCTTTAATCGTTATACCGTTCGGCTTCACTGACAACCTTACCTTGGGCTTTAAGGCAAATATCGGGCTTTATGCCCTAATTAAGGGGACAAGCGCTATAGAGGCTACTTCCATAAGATACATTGAAGGATTGATCAGAACCTATGAAGAAAAACTCTCAGCTCAGATAATTTCAAGTTATGTTCAAATAGACCCCAGCGTAGCCCTACATCCGCTTTCTATAAGCTATAAAACTGTGTTTAAGGGCAAAATAGCCAACATACGACCTGAACTTCTATCGACAATCATGATATCTCAGGCCACATCGCCAATAATGATCCTCCTCATAATAGTTATAGCCATGCAGATAGCAGCAACATCTATAGCTGTGGAAAAAGAGGCTAAGACCTTAGAAACTCTTCTTAGCCTTCCGGTTGCAAGGCTAAGCATTCTGATGGGCAAGTTAATAGGCTCCATAATTGTTGGGTCTCTCGGAGCTTTATCTTACCTAGCCGGTTTTAGCTATTACTTCCAGAGCGCTCTTAGCCTTAAGGACATGCCTAATGTGACAGAAGAGGTGCTCACTCAATTAGGCCTTACTTTAAGCCTTGAGTCCTACATATTCCTCGGTTTATCAATTTTTATAGCCATAGTTTCAGCTTTGGCCTTAGCCTTAACGGTTGCTGTGTTTGCCGAGGACGTAAGAAGCGCTCAAGCTCTCGTCGGATACATGTATATACTCATATTTATTCCAGCGATGATTCTAACATACACCGACATAGGAAGTCTCCCTGTTCTGGTTCAAGGTTTTTTGTATGCAATACCATTTACTTATCCAATTTTGATAGCAAAGGCTGTCTTTACAGGGAACTATCAGGTAATAGCCGTGGGCTTAACTTACATGGCTTTTTTCACGGTCATTGTAATGTACATAGCAGCTAAAATGTTCACGACTGAGAAAATATTAACCGCTAGAATCTCCTTTAGAAGAATAAGAAGATAGGTCCTGAGGACTAAGCCTCACAGAATAAAGTTTTAAGAATCCACAACCTTCCATCAACTATGGAATAAAAAATTTGTAACGTGCACCCTGCTTATCGCAGATAAGGCAGACCTCAGTAAATGGAGCATATTAAGC
>CAYLIY010000091.1:3075-3790 GCA_964384015.1 uncultured Nitrososphaeria archaeon
GTAAATTGCTATGTCTTGGTTCAGGGCTTTATGGAGGAGGGGGGAAAAGAACAAGGCGGTTAAGGAGAGAATTAAAAGGGCGTTAAGTCCTGAGACCGATTTGAGGAATAAGTTAAACGCAACAATTAACGCTCTTCAGGTTCAATGTAAGAAGCTAGAATTGGCTATTTTAAGGCTTAAGGAGAAGGACAAATACTATTATGTCAGGATTTTAGGATCTCTTAGAGCAAGGGATAGAAAAAGGGCTATAATTTATGCAAATGAGCTATCAGAAGTTAGAAAAGCTTTAAGATCTGTGAATTACGTAAGACTTGCCCTAGAACAAGTGGTAATCAGGCTATCTACAGTTAAGGATATGGGAGATGCTGCATCCAAGCTTGCACCGGCCATTAAGATAATCACTTCCATCAGGGGCGCTATATCAGAAATCCTCCCACAAGCTGAGGAGGAGTTGACGGAGATAGCCGATCAATTGGATAAATTACTTATAGATACCACTCAAATGGAGAGAACAACCGTTAATCTCTCATTAAGCGATTTAGAGGCCGAGGAAATATTAATGAAGGCCGAAAGAGATGTGGAAAAGGAGATGAGAGAGAAGTTGCCGCCTATTCCATCCATTCGCGGAGAGTTGGAGATAGAGTAAAATTCATCACTGCGGCTCTATTGTGCTCGGAGGTTTAGAGGAGATGGCGTAAGTTACCATTGTGACGTT
>CAYLIY010000092.1:0-3771 GCA_964384015.1 uncultured Nitrososphaeria archaeon
GTTTTAGAATATGAAGGAAACAAATTACAGCTTTGGGATTTAGCAAAACAACTCTTTCAAAAACATTTAAAGTTTGAAGCAGGTGGTAAAAGAGCAAGCGTTAAAGCTAAAGATTTGTTGAAGAGGTGGAGTAATAGAGAAAAGATAAATAACAGGCATATTTACCTAGCTATGAGAGAAGTTCAACTACCTCCTTATGCAATAATTTACGATGTTGAAAAGATGATGTATGGGCATGATTACAACAAGGAAATTCCATTAGATCCTGTAGCAAAGTTTCCAAAAAAGGAAGGTTTAAATATTTTAAGGAAATTCGTTGAGAAATACGATTACTATAATAAAGAATTGAACGAATTTGTTAAGAATCCTACTAAAAAAATTTGGACAGGTTTGGTTTGGGAATCTCCACAAAAACATATTGAATGGTATCTTAATCCTAATGAAGCTTGGAATAAAAAATATTTTCCAAATTCTACGAAAGAGGCTTATGAAGACTGTTACAAAACATTGTTTTTTGAAGGTTCTTTAGAGGCAAGAATTCCAATAATAATGTATGGAGTTTCATTATTAACAAGAAAAGGTTATGAGGAAGGAAGGGTTGAGGGAAACATTCTATTTAGCAGTTATTTAGGTTATCCTGTTTTTAGGGTTGGTGTTGACTATCCAAAGAATACAGATAGGGGTGATGCAAACCATGGTGAATTTTCTTTCATTTTAAATGAAAAAGACGAAAATTTACTTTATCAAAGAAACAAAGATGAACTATTTATCGAAGATAAATATACATACTCTCTCTTCTTCTTATGGACTAGAAAACCTGCATTAGAAAAAGATCAAGCAGAACTAGGAGAAATTGAAGATATAAATATATGCTTACCTCTAGAACATCATTATACAGGACCTTTTTATGCGGGTGCTACAGTCTACTGGCTCAAAGGTGGTCCTCAGGATAAGCAAAAAGGTTAAAAATTTAATTTCAGACTTCAAAAATTAATTAATGAAAAATAGCAGAAAAGAAACGGAGTTTAATTTATTCTATCTAGTCTTTTTAATTCCATTTTCCTATTTGTTTCTAAAATTTGGTTACTACCAATTTTTACTTAATTTGATTTTGAATAATCCTGCTTATTCAACAATAGCTTTAACGTGGTACACTTCTTTCTTCCTTACAAAAAACTCTTCCATCAAAGCCAAACAAAACCTTTCTTTTAATCATTCTCCCCGACTTCTATTCTGATTTCAATTCCCTCCCCCAAAAGAAACTATCTTGTTTAAGCGATGGAATGCATCAAACTAGAAGCTGTAGAGAGATTATCGTAAGCAAAGCTTGCCAAGTTACAGAATATAGTTTGGTTTCAATAAGGTCAAAGCAAGCTCTCTAGGGGGATAAGGATGTTTTGTTAAGATTTTGTAAAGCTTTATAAGTAATTTGTAAACACGTTAAGCCGGAAATGGCTCTAAGAGAGCTTGTAGAGACAGCTTTGAGGAAAGGCGAAGGAGAGGAAATCGAGTTTAAATTAAGGTTGGATAGGGAGGCGGCTAGGGCTCTCTGCGGTCTCGCTAATCACCGCGGCGGCCTTCTCTTAATAGGCGTAAACGACGAGGGCAAGCCTATTGGAGCTCCAAAGGACTCCTTAGAGAGGCTCAATAGCCTCTTAGGCTCCATTCACCCTAGACCAAAGGTAAGAACTGAGTGGGTAGAGGTCGAGGGCGCCAAGGTGTTGGCCATATGGGTGGAGGCGGGTGGCAGGGTTTACAGGCTCGGAGATGACGTGTATATCAGGGTTGGCTCCAGTACTCGGAAGGCTTCTCCTGAGGAGATAGCCTCCCTCTATGCCGAGAGGGTTGAGCTAAGATTTGACGAAGTAGTGAGGGAAGATCTAGACATCGGCATACTGAGTCGCGAGCTCTTCGAGAGATATATCGACCTGGCCGTAAAAAGGGGCAGGATTCCCCAAGAAGCTCAGACATGGGGATTTAAGGAGGCCCTGAACGCGCTCAAAGCTGCTTCAGGTGATTCACCGACAAACGCGGGGCTCCTAATGTTCAGCGAGAACCCTTCCAAATACGTCCAGGGATCAGATATACGGGTCGTGGTGCACGATGCGGAAGGAAAAGTGGTGGATGATAAATGGTTCTCAGGTCCTCTATGGCTCCTAGTAACTAGAGTTGCTGACCACCTCCGCGAGAGAATAACGGCTCTTGGATGGGAGGTAAGGGGACCTAAGATGGAGAGAATTGAGCTACCTGAATATCCCTTAGAAGCGCTTAGAGAAGCGCTGGTGAACGCGGTGACCCATCGAAACTACCTCACTCCTGGTATGACCTTGGTTAAGGTGACGCCTGAGGGGATAAGCGTGGAGAATCCTGGAGGCTTCCCACCCGGGGTAACCCCTGAGAGACCCGTATCGAGGCCGAGAAATCCAATCTTAGCAGACTTAATGTATAGGATCGGCCTAGTCGAGGAAATGGGAACAGGTATAAGGAGGATGAGAGAAGCCTGCAACAAGGCCGGAATAATCTTCAGAATAGATGAGTGGACATCATGGATGACCAGGGTCTCATTCACCAAAGCATCAAACAAACTAGAAGCAGAAATAATCAGGCTCCTAGCCCAAAAAGGGCCACTCCCAACCCACCAGATAGCCCAAACCCTGAAAACAAGTAGACCAACAATCCTAAAAGCCCTAGAAAACCTCCAAAAAAGAGGAATAATAACAGCCACAGGAAAAACAAGAGACAGAAAATATCAACTAACCACAAAACCATAACTAAGAGTACACCGCCAAGGATACAGACCTACCGAATCACACTCTAATGTTAAAAACGTCAGCTGCGACGTTTTAACATAAGAGTATGATCATGTTTGTTTGTAACGTAACGGTGTATGATTCCTCGTCTATTACATAATAGAGTAGGGGCTTGCTTTTGTTACTATTCCCGCCTGAAGACACATAAACTCTATCTCTAACCCTTCCGTAAGTTTAGTAGACAAGGAGAATTCGTCTTGGTCTTTTTCTTCCGATGGTTCGGTGCCTAAAAATCCCATAGTCAAATCCATACCAATGCCTCTCAGGAAATTTAGATGATCGATCCTTGTTCGTCGGATAATTTGATGAAAATGGGAGGATAGATTTTTAACCATAATCTAGGCACGTGATTCTTTAATTTCTATTGGTAAAGTTGCATCTAGTGTCGTAGTCAGCCATTTTATTAAGAATTCCTTAATACCAAAAAGCCTCCTTGAAGCAATAATCGGTCCATGTTCCTCTCGGCTTTGGAGAGAAGCAAAGATCTATGGGTCTCTTATTTTCATATTCTTTATATCTGGTGCTCGTGAATTTTTGAAAAAGACGATACACTAGGAAAGCATTTGTCACATATCGCAAACTCTCTATGCTCTTAAACCCCCTCATAGCATCAATTCTTTCCTCAAGTATGGAGTATATCCCTTCGCATTGATTCGTAGTTTTTACCTCAGTTCCTCTTTCAGCATATGTTGTTAAGTAATCAGCCAGATTGTCAAGTTTATCCAACACTTCATCGGTCTTGCTGTCTACGCCATCGTTCACTTTCCGCAACTTAGATACCCACATGCGTAAATGTCTGGGATCGCTGACGTAGTTGAGAATCGCATCGGCAGATTTCCTAATAATAGACCGAACAATCCAGACATCCTTATCACTAACATTTTGAAGAGGTAACGATTTCAGGATGTATCTCTTAGTATGGAAAATAGATATCTGAGGTTTAGCTTCCGGAAATTCTTTG
>CAYLIY010000093.1:0-3760 GCA_964384015.1 uncultured Nitrososphaeria archaeon
CCCTAAAGTCCTCAATTGTCCTGAAGAAGGAATCAGCAGCGGATAAAACGTCCGCTACCTTAGCTCCAGATTCATATGAAGTAGCAAGTATCATTGATATCTGCTTGGACTCGGTAGTTCCAAGCTCCTTCCCCATGTTCAGTATGGACTTTGTGAAATCCTCTCCAAGCATAAACCTCGAGAAGGACTTCTTTATGCCCTCACTTACCGGCCCATACTTATCGGCCGCGATCTCCTCAAGGGCCTTTGTCATCGTCAGCCCAGAGCTTATCCCGCTAATTATATCCCTCACAAGCCTTAAAAGATCCTTATTTACCTTCTTTACGTATTTTATATTAACTATTTCCACTATCGACGGTGAGAAAATAGAGATGATAAGCGTTAAGGCTATTATGTTATTTATCTCGGGCTTAAGCGGAATAAGATAAGGCGGTTGAGGCACATATACCCCTAATGTTACCAATGAGAACAGAGTTACGATGGATATTAATACTGATATCACCCAAACACAAATTCTCTGTCTTTTTGTGAAGTACAACATGTTCATTCACCCATCAATAAATCTAGGAATATTCCAAGGGCTATGGCCATCGTCGGGACTATCACAAACGTCAATAGGTTTAACCACGCCTCTGTAGGGAGTCCAAGAAATGGAACTCCAAGAAGGGACAGGATCGATATTATGACTATGAAGATTAGCGGAGAAACAACGAGCAACGTTATGTAAATCTCTCCAAAGAAGGTAAGCGAAGTTATCTTCCTATCAAGCTCCCTTATCTTCTCCTCACGAAGCTTCTCCATCTCTACCCTTAAATATTCGCTTGGGCTTCCTACGGTCTTAGTGGCGTATAAGGAGCTGCGGAGGATGTTGGATAGCCTCTCAAATGGAATTGTCTTAACAACCTCATCGATGGCGTCCTCGGTTCCCATTCCAAACAGCTTTATGTTCCTTATTATCTCGCTCAAATAGTGTTTTGTGTATTTCTCTGGGATTATCTGAGAGGTGTCCTCCAAAACCCTTTCAAACGGAAGTCCTGATGCTGAGATTATCCTCATTAGACCACATGTTAGGAAGAGGTGTCGTGATATCCTCCCAACTACATAAGCTCTTTTTATAGATGGATAGACTAGGAAAGCACAAATTGTTAAGGCAAATATGGAAATAGGCGCTATCGCTATCCAGATAATCGATAAAAATGGACAACCAAGAGCGAGTTTTAATGTGACTAAGGAAGCTAAACAAATAACGCTTATTAAACTTGCTGTGAAGAAGGCGAGGGACATATATCCCTCGTAAGTAAGAAAAACGCCGCTTTTTCTATAATGCTCAATGAGCCTTTTAGAACGAGGAACTATTCTGCCAAAGAGAGCATAGCTTACCCTAACTAAGCTTTTACTTAATGCCATAAATCGCTGCCTCCATCCTTACTTTATCCAATAGTCCGGTTTTGTTCCTGTAATATTCCCTAACCACATTTGCTATCTGGTCGTAATCGTGAAGATCCTTCTTAAGCATCCACTTCAATATCAATGCTTTATCGTTTAGGTCATCTATGACCTCATCCGGCGATCTAAGCGATATCTCAGATATCTTCTCTAGGACATAACTCCTCTCAGAAAATGAGAAGCTATCCTTGTCCTTAACCCATTTAAAGACGGGATTTAGATGGACATCGCCGGTAGAGACATCGACCCCCCTAATCTCTTTTACGTCTATCACCCTTCTCGCTATCTTTCCTCCGATCTTAACCTTGGCTATCAAGACTATGGTGCTGATCATCGGTATTAGAAGCAAAGGGACGTTCATGGGCCTTGTTATTAATCGCTTTATAGCAGCTTCCCCGCTTTCAGAGTGCATTGAGCAAAGTCCTCCATGTCCTGTTGCTATTGCCTGGAAGAATGTGTAAGCCTCCTCCCCTCTGATCTCCCCGACTATTACGTAATCTGGCCTTTGTCTTAGCGCTGATTTGAGTAGATCAAACAGTGTTATTTCCTCTAAACCCTCCATGGCTGGCCTGGTGACCAAAGGCACCCAGTTCTCATGGGGAAGTCTAAGCTCTCTTGCCTCCTCTATGGTCACAACCTTCGCATCTGGATGGATGAACATGGATATGGCGTTAAGCAGAGTTGTCTTGCCAGCAGCAGTTCCCCCGCATATCATCAGGGACCTAAAGTTCTCAATCAAGCTCCATAGATAAGCGGCAAGCTTTGGGGAAAGGGTTCCAAACTTAATCAGGTCAACAACCGTGTAGGGGGTTCTGCTGAACTTCCTTATAGTAAAACTCCCACCCCTTAAGGATACCTCATCAAGCACTATGTGTATCCTATAGCCTTCTGGTAGAAACCCGTCTAGGATAGGTTTTGAAACGCTTATCTGTTTTCCAGCCCTATAAGAAAGTTTCGAGATCAAAGCTCTTAATTCGCCTTCGTTAAGCACAACATTCGTTGATATATTCTCATAGTTCCTGTGCCACACGTAAACCGGGATGTTAACCCCTATCACCGATATATCTTCAACGTTTGGATCCCTTACCAACACATCTATCTTGCCATAGCCCAACGAGTCTCTAAAGATGTAATACGATAGCTTATCAACTTGTTCCTCATTGAGCTTAAACTTATAGCTTTTAACTATCCTGTGAATTTCTTTCTTCAAGAACTCCTCGGCTATTTTCCTATCCTTTAGTTTTTCTATGTCTATATGGGATTCTGTAAGGAGTATTTCCTTGATTTTCTCTATTATCTCTTTTTCCCTCTCTGTTAGGAAGGGCTCTATTACGACATACCTGACCTCTTCATTAATTCGCTCGATTCCCACGTAAGCATAAGGGGGGTTAACGTCATAAACTTCCTCAAAGAGCTTCTTCTCTCCAGGCCCTTTTAGTTCCTTGCTCATTAACTAATCAATAAATGGAAGTTATGAAGATATTAGTTTTAAAAAGAAGCACTTTCTATCGTCGCATTCTTGGTTACAGCTAATGTTAACTTTGAATCTCAACCAAAACGTAGATTTCCTTCACGATATTGCCTCCTTCGTAGATTTTATAGAGGTAATAAAATTTTGTTACGGAGTTTAATGGCAAAACTGAAACATATAGGTTGGTAAAAACAGTTTCATTATAATTTAAGCTTATTTTCGCTGATTCTTCGGGGGATGCTGTTCCATGGAATAGCATTATCCTATTCTCGGTTTCATTTAATGTAACTGTCGCGTTATAGACATAATTTTCATCTGTTTTGTTGCTGTAGGCTATTGATATCTGGTAAGTGCTTGTATCGTAGCTTTTAATCTTGGTTATGTTTATGAATTCACCTGGAGAGTGAACGGAGTCAAAAAACGCTTCAAGAGATCCGTTTGATGCTTCAACGGCTAGATGAACCCTTATTATTTTAGCGTTATCTGGGTTGGGTATGTTCGCCGAAATATCGTTATACCATTTTCTCGAGAAGAAGTGCCATTGGCCATCTGAGGGAATATTCCCCAAATAAATCCTGGTTATGTTTGAGGGATTTGATTCAAGGGAGCTAGGAGTCATACCTCCATAATAATAGATGAGCTCCGTCAGGTTCCCAGTGGAGGTGTCGTTAATCACCAGATGAATGGATAAAGATGATTGATCTTGGCTTGAAGTGAATGTTCCATTCTTAAAGTAAACGTTAAAAGCTGTATTGGATGGAAGATTTTCAAAATATGGATTATTCGTTGAATTGAACTCATATGTTGCATATGAAGAGCTTAGAGGGGTTATCCATATCCCGA
>CAYLIY010000094.1:0-3734 GCA_964384015.1 uncultured Nitrososphaeria archaeon
TCCTATAACCCCTAATTTACCTATATCAAGCATTCTGATGGCCTTTTGAAGAGCCTCCTCGAAACTTCTTCCAATGGCCATAACCTCGCCAACACTTTTCATTTGGGCTCCTATGTGCTCATCCACGTTAGGGAATTTCTGAAAGTCCCATCTGGGAATTTTAACAACGACATAATCTAAAGCTGGCTCGAAGCATGCAGTGGTCGCCTTCGTTATTTCATTGAGAAGTTCTGTTAAACTATAGCCCAAGGCTATCTTAGCTGCTAGGTATGCTATTGGATAGCCTGTTGCCTTGCTCGCTAAAGCGCTGCTTCTGCTCAGCCTGGCATTTATCTCTATCACCCTATAATCATCTTCGGTTGGTTTTAACGCCAATTGAACATTACATTCCCCTATTACGTTAACAGCGCTGGCTGCCCTTATCGATACGTCTCTGAGCAGGTTATACTCGTAATCGTTAAGAGTTTGGCTTGGAGCCACAACTATGCTCTCCCCTGTGTGTATTCCCATGGGATCAAGATTCTCCATATTGCAAACCACTATGCTGTTGTTATACCGATCCCTCATTACCTCGTATTCTATCTCCTTCCATCCTCCTATGTACTCCTCAATCAAGACTTGATTCGTATGAGCAAGGGCCCTTTCAACCAGACTGACTAATTGTGCGTCATTAAATGCTACTCCGCTGCCCTTACCACCTAAGGCATAAGCTGATCTAATTATGACGGGATATCCTATTCTATAAGCTATTTTCACAGCCCCCTCCACATTTTCAGCAGTTCCTCCATTTGGAACATTTAAACCAGCCTTAATCATGAAGCTCCTGAACTCTTGTCTGTCCTCAGTTGCTATTATCCCCTCAATCGGAGTGCCCAAGATTTTAATCCCATATTTATCGAGAACCCCTCTCCTGAACAGTTCAACAGCGCAGTTTAAGGCTGTTTGCCCGCCCCATCCAACCATCAAACCATCTGGTCTCTCCCTTTCTATCACCTTCTCCACAAAATCAGCTGTGATGGGCAGCAAGTACACCTTATCTGCTAATCTAGGATCAGTTTGTATAGTCGCCACGTTTGGGTTTATTAGGACTGTCTTAACTCCCTCCTCCTTACATGCCTTTAAACATTGGCTTCCACTATAATCGAACTCCCCCGCTTCTGCTATTTTTATCGCTCCAGAACCTAAAACAATAACCTTCTTAACCCATTCAAATCTAGGCATTTAATCTCTCCTTATGAGGCTTAAAAAGTAATCAAATATCCACTCTGCATCCCAAGGCCCAGGATTGTGTTCTGGATGAAACTGAACGGACAGACAATGTTTTCTCAGATGAATTAACCCCTCAACAGTTTTATCATCAGCATTTATATAACTAACTTCCAGTTCTGGAGGAATGGAGCTAATATCTACAGCATATCCATGATTCTGAGATGTAACAAAACTTTTTAACGTTTTCAGATCTATTACTGGTTTATTCAGTCCTCTATGCCCGTATTTTAGCTTAAAGGTCTTGGCCCCGCACGCTAGGGCTATTAGCTGATTTCCTAGACAAATTCCCAACATAGGGACTCCTTCATCGATTAAGGCTCTAGTCGTTTCCACGGTCTCAGGCACCATTCTTGGATCTCCGGGACCGTTGCTTATGACCACTCCATCTGGCTTTAACTCAAGGATTTCTTCAGCCGTCCAATTCCATGGGACCCTTGTGATTTTAACTCCTCTGTTCAACAAACACCTCAATATGTTGTACTTAACTCCACAATCGATTAAAACAATTTTAAATCGCCCATAGCCTAATTCAATAGGATCAGAAATCGACACTTGGCTGACTAGGTTTTCCTCATTGGGATCTTTAATCTTAGCGATTTTGCTTAATAATCCATCGATATCCGGCTCACTTCCCGGAGGGCGAACATCTAATATCCCAAGCATCGTTCCTTTTTCCCTCAAGATCAATGTTAGCTCCCTAGTGTCAATTCCCTCTATTCCAGGCACTTTCTCCTTTTTAAGCCACTCATCTAACGACATGTAAGAGCTCCAATGGCTTGGGTTTTTACAGCATTCAAACACAACAACTCCCCTCACCTTTATTCCATCCGACTCAAAAAACTTGGGAAGACCCCATTTATCCCTTAAATCGGGATTTGGGACTCCGTAGTTCCCTATTAGGGGATATGTAAAAACAAGGATCTGACCATAATAGCTCGGATCAGTTAGGGATCTCAAATAACCTACCATTCCCGTCGTGAAGACAACCTCCCCAGATACCGTCCTAGGATAGCCGATGCCATAACCAAGGAAGATCTTCCCGTTTTCTAGAACTAAGGCAGCATTCTTAATATCTGAGCTCAACATCACCCTCCATGATCAGATTTCTTGCTTTTTCCCTTAAACTGAGATAGATATGCTCATTTCTCTTCTTTAGAGTCTTTATTCTCTTTTTAATAGTCAATAACTTCTTTTTTCTATTCAAAATCATTCTATTAACCTCCTTTGGTGATGGGCCTCCTGCATGATCTCTTTTCCTTATAGATCTCTCAAGATCTAACACATTCTTTATCTCACTTAGCGGAATTCCGAGCTCCTGATGAATAATAGTAGCTATTTGACTTACCCTTCCCCTAATTGAGTTTTCTTCCCTTGTCAAGTTAACTGCCTTAGCAACTATTCTGTAAGCCTTTCTAAAAGGCAATTTATGCTTTATTGCCAAATATTCAGCTAAATCTGTTGCCGTTAATTCGTCTACTTTTATTTTTCTCAGTATTTCCTCCTCATTAAATCTTACAGTTAACAATATTCTCTTTAGGGATTCGATTAAGTCCTTAACTTCATTAACGCTTGTTATCAGGGGTCTTTTACATTCCTGGGTGTCCCTGTTGTAGCCCATCGGTAGGGCCTTCAGGACCATTAAGATGTTAATGAGGTTTCCGATTATTTGACCTGATTTAGCTCTAATTATCTCAAGAGGATCAGGATTTCTTTTTTGAGGCATTAAGCTGCTTTCAAATGTTACCTCCTCTCCAAGCTCAATAAAGCCGAACTCTGAGGTCGACCAAATAATTAACTCCTCGCTTATCCTGCTCAGATGTATTGAGATTAAGCTTAAAATGGAGAGAAGTTCAGCCTCAAACTCCCCCCTCGAGGAGGAGACGTCTAAAGTGTTTTCCTGAATTCCCTTAAAACCTAAAAGCCTCGCGGGAACATCTCTCTTGATAGGCAAGGTAGTTCCAGAGACAGCCGCTGCTCCAAGCGGGCAATAATCGATTCTCTCATAAAACTCGAGCAATCTGGTTAAGTCCCTTAAAAAGGAGTCAAAATAAGCTAAAAGCCAATGGGCAGCAGTTGTAGGCTGGGCCTGTCTCAAATGGGTATAAGCGGGGATTATCGTTCTAATGTTTTTCTCGGCCTTTAAAATCAAAGCGTTTAGAAGATCAACCATTTTTTCAGCTAGATTTAAAACCTCATCGCGCATGTACATTCGGGTGTCCACTTGTATGAGGTCATTTCTTGATCTTGCCATCGACATATAGCCGCCTGCTATTTCTCCAGCTCTTTCTAAGACGAAGCTCTCGACGTTCGTATGGACGTCCTCTAATTCCTGTTTAAGGACAAATTTTCCCTCTTCAAAGGCATTATAAGCCTCTTCAAGAGCTGTTAAGATATTAGAGGCTATTTGCTTACTTATCAGATTTGACTGTAAGAGAGCCAGTACATGGGCCTCTAATGCGAGGATT
>CAYLIY010000095.1:0-3722 GCA_964384015.1 uncultured Nitrososphaeria archaeon
TCTTCCAGGAAAACCAGCAACTTCCTCTATGGAGCTCGCTTGAGGTAGCGCGTAAACGAGGTTCATTCTGACCTCGGGAACAAGCTTATAGATCTTTTCATTCGAATTTAGTAACTTAAAAGCCGATAGAAGATCTCTTAACACAGCATATTTTTCACTTTCCCTGTAAACAAGCGCTAATGGGTTAACTGATCCAAATCCTTTACCAACCGGTAATCCGTATTTTATCGCTTGAAAAACAACCTCTTTAGCTCTTTTTATGGCCTCAGGAATGGCTAAGCCCTTGGCAAGAAAGCCCGCTATGGCAGCCGAGAAACTACAACCAGTTCCATGGGTGTTTTTAGTCTCTATTCTCGGCATCTCTAGGACCTCGAATTCCTCGTTGAAATAGAGGATGTCTATGCTTTTCTCTCCCTCCAAATGCCCCCCTTTTACGACAACGGCTTTAGGTCCCAACTTTGCTATCTCTTTTGCTGCCTTTTTAGCATCTTCTATTGTTCTTATCTTAAATCCAGATATCTTCTCAGCCTCAAACCTATTGGGGGTTATGACCGTTGATATCGGAATTAGTTTCTCCATTAAGATCCTAACGGCCCCCTCTTTCAGTAAAGGTGCCCCTGACTTCGCTATCATGACAGGATCAACAACTAACGGAAATCCCAGCTTCCTCGTTTCATCAGCTACGACCTCTATTATGTCGGATGTATAGAGCATCCCTGTTTTAGCTGCATCCACCCCCATGTCATTGGCCACCACCTTTATTTGTAACCTTACCAGTTCTGGATCTATCCCCTGAACTCCATAAACCCCAGTGGAGTTTTGGGCCGTTATGGCCGTTATGGCCGTCGTTCCGTGAACGCCTATGGCTGAAAAGGTTTTTAAATCGGCCTGAATCCCAGCTCCTCCCCCAGAATCGCTTCCAGCTATGGTTAGCGCGACGGGTATTCTTCCATCGATCCTATTTATCCAAACCAAGCTTCCACCAGTTTTATAACATGTAAAACACATGTTATAAATTTGATGAGAACTCCATGCGAGGTCGTCATTAGGCATTTTATTCCGGCTATTAGGGCAAGAATAGCTCAAATCCTCATAGAGGAAAATGGATGGAGGCAAGTGGAGGTTGCTAAAGCATTAAAAATCACTCAAGCAGCTGTTTCAAAATACAAGAGAATCCTATCTAGGGAAAGCTCTCTTAAAGGCTTGATAGACGAGATCGCCCGTGAGATGAGCGAGCTAATAATGAGAAATGAGTTATCGGCTACCGATTTTATATACAAAATATGCAGCATGTGCATTTACCTAAGGGGAAACAGGGAGCTATGCGCCCTTCATAAGGATATCCTTCCCTCCTTAATTGAGGAAAAGTGCGATATATGCTTGACCAAATTTAAGATCGAGAGACCGATCGTTGACGAAAGATCAGAGGTCATAAATAGCATTAAAAGAGCTGTTGAAAGGATTATAAGGACTAAGGGCTACTCGAGGCTTATTCCTGAGGTTAGGACAAACATAGTTATGGCGATTAAGGGGGCTAAGGAGAGAAAGGACGTAGCCGCCATTCCTGGCAGAATAACAGTCGTCAAAGGATCAGTATTCGTCCCATTTGGGCCGGAGTTTGGGGCATCTAAGCACATGGCTGAGGTCCTCTTGGAGGTCATGAAAAAGGGGCGTTTTAGAGCAGCTACGTGCATAAAATACGATAAGCTCATAAGCAAGGCGCTGAGTAGATGTGGGTTTAAAACCGGCTACGTTAAACATAAGGAGAGAGGAAATCTTGTTCTCGATCTAAGAAAAAGCCTGGAAAAGTGGAGAGAAGTCCCTGAAGTAGTGATCGATCTTGGCGGTCCAGGGGTGGAACCTGTGGTTTACATATTTGGTGAAAATGCTGAAGAGGTCGTGGACAAATCGATTAGGATTTTAAATGTGATTCAGGAGCTTTAAATAAGGGAATGGTCGCTTAGCGCTCTTCAGGCTAGTTCATGGATTAACTTTATTAGCCCCTAAAGCATCCTTCACATGGACTTAAATTGGCCCTTGCATATATTCTCATAGGATTAGAGCCCAAAGGGGACTTGATTAGAAGGTTAAGGAAAATAAGCGGGATAAGAGAGGCCTATAGAGTTTATGGGCTTTATGACATGGTCGTTAAGATCGAGGCGGAGGACTTAACGAGGCTTAGGAAGATCATAGTGAACAAGATTAAGAAGGCAAGGGGGATTAGGGAGGACCTAACGCTGGTGGTGTCAGACTTACGATATAAGGTCAGGAGTTATCTTAAATCTCCATACCCCCATATTTAATTCAGTTAAGACGAGGAGTAAGCCATGAGGATTTTGCTGATACACTCAGATTACTTTGAATATGAGGTCAGGGAAAAAGCTATTCCAGAAGCAGAGCCGATAAGTGAGGATAGGAAGAAGGATTCGATGAAGGAGGTCCTGGTATCCTTTTGCACGGTTGAGAAGGAGGATGAGCTAAACCCTGATCAAATATCCAAGAAAACA
This sequence comes from uncultured Nitrososphaeria archaeon, assembly GCA_964384015.1. Lineage (GTDB taxonomy): Archaea > Thermoproteota > Nitrososphaeria > Geothermarchaeales > CAYLIY01 > CAYLIY01. Next base: position 2,508 of record CAYLIY010000095.1, read on the forward strand.
GCTGAAGAAATATCCTCCGTTGCTCAAAAGGTGAAGGCTAAGAATATAATGGTGTATCCATATGCTCACCTATCATCAAGCTTAGCTAGTCCTAAGGGAGCTGTAAAGGTCCTAAAGCTCATCGAGGAAGACCTATCAAGGATGGGATATAACGTTAAGAGGAGCCCGTTCGGGTGGTATAAGAGCTTTCGACTAGAGTGCAAAGGTCACCCACTTGCAGAGCTTTCAAGGACTATATCCTTGGAAGAATTGAAGGAAAAACCAAAAAAGAGGGAAATTGTTAAAAAACCGAGTAAATACCTGATATTGGACGTAGACGGGAAGGAACACCCCTTTGATCTTTCCGTCATTGATAAGCTTGAGATCTTGAACAAGTATCCCCTGTTGAAGCAGTTCATAATTAGTGAAGAAATAGGGAGAATGCCTGGACAAACGCCGCCCCATATAAAGCTGATGAGAAGGCTTGAACTTGTTGATTATGAGCCTGCATCAGACATCGGCCATTTCAGGTTTTACCCAAAAGGCGCTATGCTAAAGGAGCTATTAGAGAAGTTCGCTGACCAGATAGCTGATAAGATAGGAGCCCTAAGGATAGAGACCCCGTTAATTTATAGGCTTGAAAGGGACATAGCTGAACAGGCCTCGAGGTTCCTTGAAAGGGATTACAGGTTCAGGATAGATAATAAAGAATTGGTTCTTAGGTTTGCTGGCGACTTCGGCCTGTTCAAAATGATGAGCTCAGCTATAATAAGTTATAAAAATCTTCCATTGAGAATCTACGAGCTATCTCAATCGTTTAGATATGAAAAAAGGGGAGAATGCGTCGGATTAAGGAGGTTAAGGGCATTTACGATGCCCGATATTCACTGCTTTTGCAAGGACCTGAGGCAGGGAATGGATGAGTATAAGTGGCTCTTCAAACACTACACAGAACTAGCGAACTCGATGGAGATAGACTATATAGTTGCGTTTAGGGTTGTTGAGGAGTTTTATAGGGAGAACAAGGAGTGGTTCAAGGAGATGATCAAAATAGTTAATAAGCCAGCGTTAATTGAGCTCCTGCCTGAAATGAAACATTATTGGGTGGTCAAACACGAATATCAATTCATAGACTCGGTCGGCGGGAATGCCCAACTATGTACAGTCCAGCTGGATATAGAGGACTCTGAGAGATATGGAATCTATTACGTCGATGAAAATGGAGAGAAAAAGGGC
>CAYLIY010000096.1:0-1133 GCA_964384015.1 uncultured Nitrososphaeria archaeon
ATAAGGGTTTTTATAGTTAATCATGTGTTGTGTAGAAGGTTTATCTCTTAACTTAAGCTATTATTTTTAAGCGAAATGATGGAAATCAAGGAGGAAAAATGGCTCTTTAAGAAATACTTCTTAACCGCTGGTAAGGGGGAAAGCGAGGTGTCTAAGATGAATGCGTTCGATAAGGCCTTGCTGGAGGCGGGGATTGGTCACTGCAATCTCGTCTCCGTATCCTCGATCATCCCAAAAGGGGCCATTGAGGTGAAAAACGGCAACATTCCAGCTGGCAGCATAACGTTCGTTGTTCTATCTAGAATGGATGGAGAGGAGGAGCAATTAATAACCGCTGGGATAGGAGTCGCTAAGTGCGAGGAATATGGGCTGGTAGCTGAGGCCTATGGGTTTAAAACTGAAGAGGAGATCCTTAAGGAGATAAGGGATAAGCTATATGCCATGGCCTCAACTAGGAACTTTGAAGTTCTGGAAATAAAGACTAAAGTAGAATCGATGGTGGTTCCTAAGGGGAAATATGGAAGTGTCGTAGCAGCCGTTGTCTTCTCCCCCTAAATCAGTTTATTCGTATCTCAAGGCAGCTATTGGGTCGAGGTTAGCCGCTCTTCTGGCAGGATAAACCCCAGCTAAAATAGCCACTCCAACAGCTAAGATAAATGATGTGAGCATAAGATCCAAGCTTATCTGGGGAGTGAATCCGATCACGGAGATTCCCACCTTAATTTCTCCCAGGGTCTTTGGCTTAAAAATCATGTTTATTAATATCGGTATCAAGTAGGATCCCCCCATGCCCACAAATAGCCCGATAAACCCACCCAGAACTCCTATCATCAGGGCTTCGGCCAAAAACATCACCATCACTTGGCTGTTCTTGTATCCAACAGCCTTAAGCACGCCTATCTCCCTAGTTCTCTCCATCACGGACATCAACATAGTGTTCAATATCCCTAAACCAGCTACTATCATGGATATCGCTGCTACACTCCCTAAGAAAAGCTGAAACTGGGATATGATGGAGTTAACAGTGCTTAAAACTTGGTTTGCGGAAAAGGCGTTAAACCTCTTCCCAAAGGTCAGTTCGATCTCCTCTAATATGGAATCGACGTTAGATGAATCATCCGCTATTATAAAGG
>CAYLIY010000096.1:1143-3704 GCA_964384015.1 uncultured Nitrososphaeria archaeon
CCTACCCATGAGTGATTGAGCTGTTCTGATAGACGTATAAAGGGCCTTGTCGAAATCAGCGAATAAGGCGGTTGCTCCTTGCTCCTCGAAAATCCCGGTTATTCTTACATTAACTCTTCTCGTCTCTCCTAACACAGCATATTCAATATAGGCCACGGTGCCGGCTTTCAAGAAGGGATATGGCAGGTCTTCGGGGTTAGCTAAGCTCCATCCCGAAACCGCCGTTCCTATGCCTGAAGTATATAAATCCCCCTCTGCTAGCTCAACTCCTCTCCAAAGCATCGTTAAATCAGCTGGATTCACGGCAAAAAGGCTAGCTGATCTAGTTCCTCCAACACCGTATATCTTCACGCTCGCGGTCATTACGGGTATCACCCTCTCGACGTGAGCTATTTGCGAGAGCCTTTGAATATCCGATGGAGATAGATAACCGCCCCTGGAGAATATTATCACAGTATCTGGATTTAATTTGCTTAAGTTAGATATCAGGACGGATTTATATCCCTGAGTAGCGGATACTAAAGCAACCACAGCGGCCGTTCCTATTATTATCCCAAGCATGGTCATTATTACCCTGGCTCTCATCGTTCTTAGGCTTCCCCACGCCCACCACACCACATCCCTAGCTCTCATGTCCCTTCAACCTCCTCAAGATTAAGGCTAGAGATATAGCAAGAGAGACAAGAACAAATATGATCACCATTAAGAGGTTTCCTGTTATCGTGAACGATGTTGTTTTCTCCTCCTGTACGATCCTCCTAGTTATCGTTATCGGAACGGTCATGAAATGCTCATATTTTTCCCCTAATGAGTCTTTATACGTCATCTTGACTGATATCTCGTACTCTCCAGGCGAAGCCTCTGGGCTTACCCTGAACGAGAAGCTGATCGGGGATGGAACTCCTATCTTAACATCTCCCACGTATACGCTGGTTGAGGCCATGGGAATGAATGCTTTCTCATCGTATATCGCCTTTGCAAACAGCTCCTTGGCATCATCAGTTCCTATGTTCAGGATAGTTAACGAGACCGAGAAGGTCTGGTCAGGAGCTGGCGCTTTGGGATAAATTGACAGGTCTAACATAACTAGATCGGCCTGTCCCTTTGCTATTAGGGTAGCCGTCTGGGACTTAAGGTAATGGCCTCCTCTCGGTCCATCGTACTCCACGTTGAAGTTGAGTTTCATGACACTGCCTGCTTTGCCGACTATCGGTATAAAAACGCTGACATTAAAGCTTTTTTCCTGGCCTTTTTCCAGGTCTCCTAAGGAGATCTCTTGAAATCCTATTATGGCCATGTCAGTCGAGTAATAAGTAAGCCTAAGGTTCCTTATCGCATCATTCACAGCCCTTAATTTAACCCTTATCTCCCCATAACCAACCACTAGGGTTTTAGGCTTCACTTCTAAGAACACATCTGGCTTAACTAGGGTGGATATCTCAAATCCTAAATTGTAAACATCAGAGTATCCATTTCCATCTTGATCCTCGTATTTCACGTTTAATGGAAGGCTGAATGCAGCTCCTTCAAGGATCGATGGAACATAGAGGCTTACCTTAAGGATGTTTGAATCACCCGGTTTAAGCTCATGGATCTCAAACTTTTGGTCTCCGATTATGCTTACCTGAGCTGTAGGGCTCAAGGATATGTCGATATCCCTTGCTGTTCCATGTCCATCGTTGATTACAGTCACCTCTATTGTATTAAGGCCTGGAACAAGCTTGGATTCATTAGCTAACACTTTGATGTTCGGTCTTCCAACTATTGAGATCGTTATTTCATGAATTTCCGAATAATTCTCCTTGATGATCACCGATGGCTCAATTGAGCCCTCAAGTAGGGGATAATAAAGGATTCCATAGCCAATCTCAATTTTAAGGGAATAAGAACCCAGATTTAGATCTTCGTCCAGCTCAATTCCATCGAAAACTGCGCTAAACATGGATCCAGGAGAAAGAACTCCGGGATAGATGAACGTTCTCTTCTCGGTCCTTATTCCCTCAGGCGGATGGATCCTAACGTAGACATTAGAAATTCTCTCCTTAAGTTGTGAGACTACCTCTACATGAAGAGCTAGAATATCTCCCGGATCAGCAACTGTTTCCAGCCCGTTTTTAATCCACTTAACGCTTGAGATCTTAAAGGCTGTTTCTGATCTATTTTTCACCTCTATTTCCTCCTTTATCCTGAAATGAACCTGTTTCGCCTCTACTTCTAAGCTCTCTCCGAAACTATAGCTCACAGTTGATGAAAGTAGAAGAGATCCGCCTCTAAGCGAATATGGGACGAATATCATGAGTTGATAACTAATGGAATCATTCGGCGCTAATTCATCTATCTCGTACTCCGTTCCGTTCAAGAGAGCAGCTTGTCCAGTAACTGACAGCTTTACCTTAAGCTCATTAGCCGCTATCGTTCCTTTATTTCTAACAAAGACCTTAATAACATTTATCTTATCCGGAATGAGCTCTTTAGGGCTTACATCCAATGAGATTTCGGGCTTAAATGGAGTGTCTACATCTACTTGAAACCCGAGGTAAACAGTTTTGGTTTCGTAAAAT
>CAYLIY010000097.1:0-1409 GCA_964384015.1 uncultured Nitrososphaeria archaeon
AATGGTCATCTCCCCAAGCCATAAGCGCCCTAGAAAGGGAAAAGGATTTAGCCTTGGTGAGCTTCAGGCTGTAGGTCTAACAATCAATCAAGCTAAAAAACTTGGAATATCGATCGATAAAAGAAGGAGATCCGTTCATCAAGAGAACATTGAGCTTTTAAGGAGGTTTTTAGGATCAACGAACAAATAAACTTCCGATTTAAGTCTAAATAACATTTAAAGTAACGAGATCAAGTTAATATTATGGATTACCTTGATGATGAGAACTGCACGAACAGAGCTGTGATGAACGAGGTCCTTCCTGAGAGGGCTCCTCTGAAAGGTCACTGTTTAAATCCTAGGACGTATGTTCTTAAGCTTCCATACATTATCTCCCTCGAATCTTCTAGTTTTAGTCTTTCTTTTGCCTCTAAAAGGAAATTTCCAGTTCCATCTAAAACTACGAGCTTTTTCCACTCATATCTCAATAGATTATCGATAAATTTCCTGTAAAGCCTTCTCGTTCCTCTAATGGATCCCATTCTGATTCCATATGGGATATTTACTACTATCCTATCGTAATTAAGCGGTATTCTGCAAGCATCTCCAACAAAAAGCCTCAAATATTTGGTCACACCGGCTGACTTTGCATTTTTTATAGCACCACTTACGTGCTTCTCCGATATATCACATCCAAAAATTTTGAGGACGGACTCCCTCTCATAGCGCTCCTTAACAACTTCCTCAAAAGTCCTCAGATCAAGAAATTTCAACTTTTTGAAGCTATAACCGTGTTTTCTAAATCTCCCTGGGGGTATATTCCTCCCATATAAGGCTGCCTCTATTGGGATAGTCCCTCCCCCGCACATCGGATCCATCAGGGATTCATCTGGCCTCCATCCAGAAAGCCTGATTACGCAATAAGCGATCGTCGGCTTAAGGGCTGCTGGATGTTGATAAACCCTATAGTTTCTCCTATGTAGGGATTCATCTCCTGTCGTGTCTATTCCTCCCATAACTCTATCTTCAACGACGTAAACCCTAAATATCACATCAGGGTTCTCAAGATCTACTTTAAGTCTCCTTTTCTTCTCCTTCATGAACGAATCTATTATCGCTTGCCCTACTTCCCTCGATACGTCGATCGACGTGAAGCTGTGATCCCCTATCCTCTTAGTTCTCACAGCGAACGTTTGATTAGCTGATATGTAACTTGAATAGTTTATCGAGCAAAAAATTGAATATATATTCCTTAAATCATGGAAATTCTGGTCAATAAGCAAAAGAATAACCCTGTGAATAGATCTAGCTAGGTAATTAACAATAAAAAGGTCTTTTTCATGACCATGCCATTCTATCCTTCCCTTGCCGATGATTTTCGGTCTTCTCCCTAATAGCTCATGGATTTCGGCTGCTGCTATATCTTCCAA
>CAYLIY010000097.1:1419-3607 GCA_964384015.1 uncultured Nitrososphaeria archaeon
CTTACCGTTGTCGCCAGATATCTAAAGGTCTCTGCGGCTCTCATGGGTCACCTGCCCGACGTTGAGCATTGATCCAGCAATTGATCAAGCCTTAGACCAAGAAGAGATAAATTAGGCGAAGGAAATAAACAGATTGGCGAGCGTCTTGAGCGACTTCGACTGGTATTTGGGGTTTGTGGATCTCTCATATGAACCATCTGAAAACGATATAATCTGTGTTTTCAGGGTAAAACCCGCTGATGGGTTCTCGATTGGAGAAGCGGCCGGAAGGGTGGCATCTGAGAGCTCAGTTGGCACCTGGACTACTCTATCGAGGTTGCCGAAAAGGATCAAAAAGTTAATGGCAAGGGTCTTTAATATCCAAGGAGACCTGATCAAAGTTGCCTATCCCATTGATCTATTCGAGGAGGGAAACCTGCCTCAGCTATTAAGCTCGGTTGCTGGAAATATCTTTGGCATGAAGGCCCTTAAATCACTCAGGTTGGAGGATATATTGCTTCCTAAAAGCTATATTAAGGACTTTAAGGGTCCTGGATACGGGATTAGGGGTATACGCGAGATGTTAAGAATTAGGGACAGGCCATTAACGGCTACCGTCCCTAAGCCTAAAGTGGGATTCTCATTTGATGAATATGCGCAAGTGGGATATGAAGCGTGGGTTGGAGGGATAGATTTGCTCAAGGATGATGAGAACCTCACAAGTCAAAGCTTCATAAAATTCGAGAAGAGGATTAAGGCCGTTATGAAGATGAGGGATAAGGCGGAGAAGGAGACAGGGGAGAGGAAAAGCTACCTGGTAAATATAACAGCTGAGACAAACGAGATGGTGAGAAGAGCCAAGCTTGTCAGGGATTATGGAAATGAGTATGTGATGATCGACATAATAACCACTGGCTGGAGCGCTCTTCAAACGTTAAGGGACGTATGTGAGGACCTTAAACTAGCGATACATGCCCATAGGGCCATGCACGCTGCATTTACGAGGATGCCTGAGCATGGAATATCCCTCGCTGTGATAACTAAATTGGCGAGGCTAGTGGGGGTTGATCAAATGCACATCGGAACCGTTGTTGGGAAGATGGCCGGGGAGGTGGAGGAGGTGACAAGGCTAAAGGAGATATCAACTAAAAAATGGTATGGCATCAAGCCTGTTTTCCCAGTTTCATCGGGGGGCTTACATCCCGGCATAGTCCCCGATGTTATTAAGCTGTTAGGCAAGGATGTAATCCTCCAGCTTGGCGGAGGGGTTCATGGCCATCCCAATGGAACAAGAAAAGGAGCTATTGCTCTCAGACAGGCCTTAGAAGCTACCTTAAGTGGGATACCATTGGATGATTATGCCAGGACCCATGAGGAGCTTAGAGCAGCTCTCGATAAATGGGGCTTCACAAGGCCTACTTAATCAAGGCCTGAAAGAGATGAGGATATCGGGCCCCCTTATTCAAGGTATGTTCATCGAAAGGCTAAATCGGTTTCTAGGCAGGATAGAGATAAACGGAAGAAGGGAGTACTGTCATATCAGGGATCCTGGACGTTTAACAGAAGTTCTTGTCCCTAATGCCCAAATTATAGTCAGGAAAGTTAATAAGAGCAGCAGGAAAACAAGGTATGAGCTTATATCAGTTAAGGTAGGCGATATCTGGGTTATCGTGAACTCAGGCCTCCATAATAGGCTTGCGCTAGAACTGCTGAAAAATCGGAAAATAGAGGAGCTGGCTGAGTATAAAATCGCGTTTATGGAGAAGAAATTTGGGAAAAGCAGAATAGATTTTTTATTATCGAAAAACGGCGAGAAATGCCTGCTTGAGGTTAAGGGATGTACGCTCGTCAAGGAGGGAGTTGCTTTATTTCCCGACGCTCCTACTAAGAGAGGGGTAAAGCATTTAAAAGAGCTGGCTTTTGCCATTGAAATTGGATATAAGGCAGCGGATTTATTCCTTATAATGAGGAGAGACGCTAATTTGTTTTCTCCAAATAGGGAAATCGATCCAACTTTCTCTGAAGCCTTAAAAAAGCTTGAGGAAAAAGGAGCTAAAATTATCGCATATTCATTTGATTTTGATGGAAGGGAAATAAAACCGCTTGGAAGAATTTCTATTAGGCTATAAGGGTTTTTATAGTTAATCATGTGTTATGTAGAAGGTTTATCTCTTAACTTAAGCTATTATTTTTAAGCGAAATGATGGAA
>CAYLIY010000098.1:0-953 GCA_964384015.1 uncultured Nitrososphaeria archaeon
CCCTCTCCACATAAATCGACTTTAAATTTTTTATTTAGCCGAATAAGATCATTAAAGGCTTTTCTATCTAATTTTCTCCCAAGCCAACTCTCATCAAAGCCAGCTGCGAAGAGGCCGGTGAAAATTATCTCCATTCCTATTTTGAGATATTTTCTTATCAAATCCGCTGGATTCATTCCCCAGAAAGGGGCTATGGATCTTAACCCAACTTGGGAGCTTGTCCTCTCTATTCTGCTTTTCTGATAAAATGAGGCTATCGCTCCGCTTATCACACCTTTTATGCCAAACTCATTTTTAGCCTTTATAAGGGCTTTTTTAAGATCTTCTAGCTCCTCCTCTTTGATCCCCGCTGTTCTTTGTATAATTATCGGTATTTCCATGGCCATTGCTTGTAACTTAGTCCATCTAATGTTAACCGTGTGAAACATGTACGAATCGGGGTTTTCGGAATAGATAGTTACTAAACACTTCACTTTATATCCATTTCTCAAGGCCCAATAAGTGGCATAAGTTGAGTCCTTTCCTCCAGTGAATAAAATGGCTACTTTCAAGACTCCCAATTATTTTGGAAATTCAACATCTATTTCTCTTTAGCCACAGTTAAGGTTTGTTATATTAATGTATCTTAAGAATAGCCGATGTATAAGTCCTTCTTACGCCTTCTATTCCCCTAATCCTCTCTATTATCTCATTAGCTGACTTGTAATCGGGAGTTGATATGATGGCCGCTATGTCGTATTCCCCACTTATCTCATATACCTTGTTTACCCCTTCTATCTCCAATATCTTTCTGGATACTTCTGGACAGGGGATCTTTGGCTCAACAGAAACTAAGATTATCGCGCTAAAACCCATATTTATCTCGATCGTGAACTTTCTAATTATCCCCCCTTTAACAAGTTTAGACACTCTTTTCCTCACGGCCGCCTCAGATATGTTTATCTCTCTAGCTA
>CAYLIY010000098.1:963-3588 GCA_964384015.1 uncultured Nitrososphaeria archaeon
CTCTAGCTATCGAAGTAAAACTCCTTCTTGAATTCTCCTTCAAAATTGCCAGGATTTTCCTATCCAATTCGTCTAGCAATTCTTCAAAATTATCTGTCCACGTCAACTTAAATACTCTAGCACTTTTCTGGTAAAACCTTTCGTCGTAGCCTTTCCCCCTAAATCAGGAGTTCTGCACTCCTTTTCGCTTAAGGCCTTCATAACAGCATTTCTGATTGCTTCTGCCTTCTTAGGCATTCCAAGGTAATCTAACATTAAAGCAGCACTAAGAATTAAGCCAACGGGATTCGCTATTCCCTTATTAGCTATATCAAAAGCAGCACCATGAACCGCTTCAAATAAGGCATATTTATCACCTATATTGGCAGAGGGAACTAAGCCTATGCTCCCCACCATCCCTGCCACCTCATCGCTTAATATATCGCCGAACATGTTGCTTGTGACTATCACATCAAAAATCTCCGGGTTTTTGATTAGTTTATATGCAGCAGCGTCGACTATGAGCTCTTCAAGCTCTATTGAAGGATAATCCTTAGAAATTTTCCTTGCTATCTCCAGAAAAAGTCCATCTGTCTCCCTTAGAATGTTGGCTTTATGAATTACCGTAACCTTTCTTCTATTGTTCCTAAGAGCATAGTTAAACGCGAACTTAATAACCCTTCTTGAGCCCTCGCGAGTTATGAGCCTTATAGCGATCGCCGCATCGTTCATGATCCTGAATTCCATGCCACTGTACAGCCCCTCTGTGTTCTCCCTAACTAAGGCTATGTCTACGTTTTTGAAGGGCGATATTCCTGGAATGCTTTTAAAGATCCTTAAATTCGCGTAAAGGTTTAGTGTTTTTCTAAGGAGGACATTAATGCTTTTATACATCCCTCTTTCAATTGGAGTCGCGATTGGGCCTTTTAAAATCACCTTATGCCTCTTAATTTCCTCTAGATCCTCCCCACTTATTGCATATCCTTTCCTCTTCCATACGTTTAACCCTGCCTCTATTTTTATGAACTCTAAGTTAGAGGATACCGCGTTAAGAACTTCCAGAGCGGAATCCATGATCTCCGGTCCTATGCCATCTCCAGGAATTATCACTACCTTTTCGCTCATATTCTTCCTCCCTTTTTAATGTAATCGATTAATCCCCCGGCCTTAAATATCTCACGCATTATCCTGGGCCAAGGCCTAAATTTAAGAACTTTATCGGTTGCTGGGATCCTAACGATCCCTCTTTCAACATCAACCTCTAATTCCTGCCCATTTTCAACTTCCTTTGATATCCCCTCAATCTCTATCGCTATTAGCCCTATGTTCACGGCGTTCCTGAGGAATATCCTTGCTATGCTCTCTGCTATTATCACTCTAACTCCTAAGGCTTTTATGACCTCTGGGGCCTGTTCCCTGCTGCTCCCACAGCCAAAGTTCCTTCCAGCGACTATTATATCCCCCGGCCTAATTTTTCTCGATAAATTTGGATCTAAATCCTCAAAGGCATGTTTAGCAAGCTCTCTCATATCTAAAGTATCGTATTTATACCTACCAGCAATTATTAAATCGGTGTTCACGTTATCTCCAAGCTTCCAAACCTTTCCCCTAAATATCATCTCCAAAACCTCTGGGATCGGTTATCCTCCCAGTCAACGCTGAAGCCGCTGCCGTAAGCGGGGATGCTAAATATATCTTAGAGTTTGGATTTCCCATCCTCCCTTTAAAATTCCTGTTTTGAGTGCTTAGACAGATTTCTCCATCTGCTGGTACTCCTAGATGACCTCCAACACATGGTCCACATCCTGGAGGATTAATTATTGCTCCAGCCTTCAGAAAAATTTCTATTAATCCCTCTCTTATGGCTTGTAAATATATCCTCCTTGAGGCGGGCTGTACGATCAATTTTACCCCTTTATGAACTTTCCTACCCTTAATGATCTTTGCGGCTAACCTCAGGTCTTCAATTCTTCCATTGGTACATGTGCCTATGAAAACCTGATCCACCTCCACGCCCTCCACCTCGGAAACTGGTTTAACGTTATCAACCTCGTGAGGAAGGGAGATCATAGGTTCTATGGTCTCAGCATCAAATGTATACTCCTCCGCATACTCAGCTTTTTCATCCGGAAATAACTCCTCGTTGGTCTCTCTTCCCAGTTCCTTTAAGTAGCTCCTCGTTCTTTGATCAACTGGGCAAATTCCAGTCTTAGCTCCGGCTTCAACAGCCATGTTGCACAGAGTTAACCTGGATTCTACGCTCATTTTCTTAATACATGGCCCAACAAACTCCAATGATTTATAAATAGCTCCATCAGCGCCTATTTCTCCAATAATCGACAAAATTAAGTCTTTAGATGTAACCAGGGGGTTAAGCTTTCCTTTTATCTCTATTTTAACCGGTTCGGGGACCTTTATCCAGAGCCTCCCAAAAGCCATAGCGATGGCTATATCAGTACTTCCAAATCCTGCTGCAAAAGCTCCTAATCCACCATATGTGCATGTGTGGCTGTCAGCTCCAGCTATGAACATATAGGGTCGAACAAATTCCTCCACCATGAGTTGATGACAAATGCCATTTCCTATATCAAAGAGAAAACAACCGTTTTTCAGAGCAAATTCCCTCATCATCTTATGTATATTACT
>CAYLIY010000099.1:0-2604 GCA_964384015.1 uncultured Nitrososphaeria archaeon
CACGATATTGCTTGGCCTCGATAAGATTAAGCTAGTAGATAGGCCCTGTCAGATCGTTGGAATCTCCTTCTTCGAAACGGGGTTTAAGGATTTATTTAACAATTCAAAGCCCGTTAAGAAGTTCTCTATAACCTTTAGAACGCCTTGTTATTTCAGAAGAAAGGCCAAAATACTCCCAATACTGAGACAAATATACGCAGAGGCCCCAGTCGAGCTAAAAGATTACATTAGAAAATTAGTTGGAACGGGTAAGGTTAAGGAGGAGCTCAGGTTTAAAACACCGTACAGGGCCTATCCCCTTCCTGATCCTCTATCCATTTTCTCAAACCTCTCTAATACTTGGAGAAGCTTCTCCGATATGGATTTAAAGCTGGATAAGTTTTTAACATGGATTGACATGGGGGGAGTTGCTATTGCCGGCTACCCCAAACGATTAAGGACAATAAGGCTCTATGAGCACCCAACAACCAAAAAATGGCAAATGGGTTTTATTGGGAGAGTTTACTTCTCGATTCCAGATGACCTATATGATGAAAGGAACGCCAGGATAGTGGAAACCCTGCTAAGGTTCGGCGAGCTGGCCAATGTAGGTGGGAATAGAACAGCCGGCTTTGGGGTCATAAGGTATTCGCCAAAGGAATACTATGTTAAGTCATAGTTTAGAGATCCTTTAAATTTTAAGGGTATTATGCCACTAAGGATTTCTTAAGGCCAAACATGTTTTAGAAACATATTTTACACGCGCGAAAGCCTAATAGATAGCTTGTCTAATATGAGGTTTCAGGAGACCATAGCTGATAGAAAAATCAGGGTTTTAAGCCTTACCTTCCTCCTTGGTGCTTTGGTGATGCCTAAGCCAGGAAATCGCTACAATCCATATGATTTACTTAAGAGCGATCTTGAAAACACGCATCTCGGTACAAATGTTATGCATACGATAATGGGATGTCTACAAAGGCGTTGTCAGTTAGGTTAGGAGGGAGTTAGGAATAAACATAAGGAGGTATGTGTAATAATTGGTTTGAGATTGGTGGTTTAATTTGGGCAATACATACATTAAGTTAAGGATCTATGGAAGGATTGGTGGTGAATACAGGGAGATTAAGCTTTTAGTTGATACTGGAGCTAGCTATTCATGGATTCCCAGGAGGTTGCTTGAAGATTTGGGAGTTAAACCTGCGAGAAGGGTTAGGTTTAAAACCATCGAGGGGAGGATTATTGAAAGGGACGTAGGTCACGTTTTTGTCGAGTATCTTGGCGAAATTGCTCCAACAGCTGTTGTATTTGCTGAGGAGAAGGATACAGCGGTCTTTGGCCTCCATGGGCTCGAAAGCTTAGGTCTTGAGGTAGATCCTACAACAGGGCAGGTGAGGAAGAGCGAAGCTCTACTAGCTCTGTGACTCTCGTTTGAAGAAGTCTTCAATTCAGTTTCTATAATTTAAAATTAAGGTAAAGCTTGTTCTAAAGGGCTAGGATGATCTTCTAAATGTTAAAATGCAAGCACGAAAAGAAATAATGAATTAAAGGAGGTAACTTTCAATTCCATGATACAAACAAGCGCACACAAATTTAGAGGAAAGTTCAGAGCGTTATGGTCGAATAAGGCTGAATTTGCAAATGTCTCTCTTTATATACCGCCTTGCAGACTCTTAACAGACCAGCGCCATTGTATGATGCGCTTTCCACAAACTTTATTCGATGTCAAAGCAGAAATTATAGGGAGAAGATCTCGTAAAGAGAATTTGTAAATGATATCATCCTTCTGAGAGATCTGATCACGAGTGATATTTTTATGTATACAATAAGTAATCGTATACGTAGAGATGTCTACGGAAGTTTTATCAGTTAGAGTTAAGAGAGAGCTAAGGAGAGAAGCTGAAAGACTAGGAATAAACATAAAGAAGGTCATTGAAGAGGCCTTAATGAAGGCCATAGAGGAGGCTAAAAGAAGGAAGCTTGAGAAGGCCTTGGAGGAAATATTGAAGCTTATGGAGAATGTTTCCGAGGAAGAATGGGCTAAGGTTGTAAGGGAATGTCGAAGGGGGAGATAATAGCAATATTGGATACATCAGCGCTATACCCGTTGCTCAAGAGGTTGGGTAAGAAGGCTTTATCCGTTCTCCTAAGAACAACTATCTTGGATTTAACGAAGTATGAGCTGGGAGATGCGTTGTGGAGGGAACACAAGCGCGGATTGATAGAGGAGTGGGAGAAATTGATCAAGAGCTGGTCTGAAATAATCGCGGAGCTGCCTCAGCAATCCATAGAGCACGAATCCCTAAAAGAAGTAGAAGGAATAGCTGTTGAAAGAGATTTAACCTTCTACGATTCCTCCTACGTGTACATGGCTGAGAAATTGAACATAAAACTTGTTACTGAGGATGAAGATGTCTTGAGGAAGTGCAGGAATGCTATAAGCCTCAATGAATTTTTAAAGGAAATAAATGCGGTATGAATTTATCTGAAAATTGTTTATGGCTTCCATTTCTTCGCACAGCTTCTAGAACTCGTCTCGAGAATTGATTTCAATTAAAGGAAATATTTGCATCTAGGATCCCCCTTATTGGCATCTAGAAGCAGAGCTAGAGATCTCTCCATCAACGT
>CAYLIY010000099.1:2614-3585 GCA_964384015.1 uncultured Nitrososphaeria archaeon
AAAGAAGGACTTCCTTGTGGATTACAATTAATTGGAAGAATTTTGCATCTAGGATCTCCTGGTTGGCATCTAGAAGCAGAGCTGGAGATCTCTTCGTCAACGTTTTATCAGAAGGTTTAAGATCGACTACTAAGCGATAAATAACTGAAATGCATTATTATTTGATGATTATTAGATGATCAACATGTCAAGGCCTAGCATCTTAACTGATGAGGACAGAGTCTTGCTCTTGAAAGTGAGTAAAATGCTAGAGGAAATCATAGAAACCTTAGAAATTCGCGAGGATGAAGAGATGATGAAAGCGATTAAGGAGGCTGAAGAAGACATTAAGGCTGGAAGAGTTAGAAGTTACGATGACCTCATGAGGGAATAAAGCCCATTATCACGAGAAACGAGAGATAATAAAAACTTATAAGATTTTAGCTTCCTACTCTCCTCTCTATTTCTTCAAGTACTCCACGTTGGAATCTTTTCTGAAGTCTAGAATTTTGTAGGTAATCTGAAACCCTTCTGCTTTAGTTCCCTTAGAATATCCTCGAATTCATGTTGATTAATTGCTCCATTATCCTTTAGCAGTTTTAGCACTCCTAATGTTCCGATTATTCTTAATCCTAGTGATCGAGATACCTTCCTTGCTCTTTTGTCATCAAGGATACATCTTGCTCTATCCTTTAATTTTAGTCCTTGAATGATTACTTCTAATTCTCCTCTGTGGAGGGAGGGATATCTTTTCGAAAAATTATTCAGTTCTGTCTCCAGAATAGATTCTAGAATTTTTATCTTTCCTGATGAAATGTCTTTTTGTATTTTTACGAAACCTTTTCCATTTTTAAGCTCTTCTAGAACTCCTTTTGGGATAAGTAATTCGTAGCCAAGCTCACATAGTTTATCTATCAGATCTTGTCTTTCTAACTCCGCATAAATCGCTATTAAAAAGGATGCATTAACGATGAAAACTTTCAATATAGGTC
>CAYLIY010000100.1:0-3560 GCA_964384015.1 uncultured Nitrososphaeria archaeon
AGATCCGTTAGAGGCCTTATATCTAGTTTTCATCGGAAAACTAGCTGTTATTGATGGAAAAAGAGAGCTTACATTTGAGGACTTAATGAAGAGATTCGCATCTATTGATGAAAAAATTCTCTCATGTTTTTTGGTTTATAGGGATTTGAGAGAAAGAGGATATGTCGTAAAGAGGGGGTATGGGGAGGGAATAGATTTCCTTGTTTACGATAAGGGAGATTACCCAGAGAAGCCAGCGAAGTTCAGGATCATAGGGGTTGATGAGGGAATACCCATGAAAATAGAGAGGCTGATAGATATCCTCCACTTCTCCATAATGAATAAAAAGGAGCTAAAACTAGCTGTTATTGAAAGAAGGGGGGAGGTAGTTTACTATACCCTCCTAAAGTTCATTAAGGAGAAACTCTATGCTGAAGATTAAGGACCATATTTCATTGATCAGGCCGATAAACAGCTTCATGATAGGGTTTGCTGTGATAGTGGGGGAAGTAATAGGTCTTAAGGGATTTCCCAGCCTTAACTTGGCGATCTTAAGTTTTTTAACAGGTTTTTTGGTCTCCTCATCCTCAATGGTCTTTAATGATTATTTTGATATAGAGATCGACAGAATAAATGCCCCAAATAGACCACTTCCGAGCGGAAGGGTAAGCAAAGGAGAGGCTATAACGGCTGGACTATTATACGGAATGTTAGGATGTTTAGCCTCTGCTTTCATCGGCAGTTTGTCCTTGGCAATCGCCTTAATTTTCTGGACAATCGCGATCCTCTACGATTGGATTGGAAAGAAGCTTAGCTTATTAGGCAACGCGATGGTAAGCGCGTCCGTAGCGATACCCTATGTCTTCGGAGGGATATGTGTGAAAAAAATCACATCAACCATAATGATCCTAGCATTTATGTCTTTTTTGGCGAACATGGGGAGAGAGATAATAAAAGGGATAATAGACGTGGAAGGAGATAGAATTAAAGGATATAAAACTTTAGCTTTAACCAGAGGAGAGAGATTTGCCTCTTTAACAGCCTTCTCATTTTTGGTAACATCTATATTTCTAAGTCCCCTTCCATATGCTATAGGCGAGATGGGGATCCTGTACATCTTATTAATAATTCTTGCTGATTTGATTATCGCTTTCTCGGCACTTAAGCTGGTTAAGGCTAAAAGAAGAAATGAGCTTAAGAGGATAAAGAGATTAATACTCCTTGGAATGTTTTTAGGTCTGGTTTCGTTTTTAATCGGAAGCTTAGGTGGAGGACAGTGAGGTTAAGAATCCCAAGGGGATTAAGGGATGTGGAACCTGAGGAGTACAGGAGGATTTCATATTTATATAGGAAGTTCGAAGAGAGAGCAAGAGAATATGGTTATTCCCTTATGGAGCCCTCTACCATAGAGCTGTTTGAAACCGTTTGTAAAAAGTCGGGACCCGATATAAAGAATGAAATATACGTGTTCAGGGATAAATCAGGAAGAGAATTGGCCCTAAGGTTTGATTTAACTGTTGGGCTAACTAGGTACGTCGTATCAAACCCCCAACTTGCATTACCGGTGAAATTAGCGGCGTTTTCGGTTATGTGGAGGTACGACGAGCCACAGTTTGGCAGATATAGATGCTTTTATCAATGGGATGTGGAAATTTTCGGAGCAGATCAGGTGATGGCAGGAGGAGAAGTCGTAGATTTCTCTTATAAATATCTTAACAGTCTGAAGATCAAGGATATCGAGATAAGGATTTCAAGCAGGAGAATAATGGATAGGATAATCACTAAATTTCTCCCGAGCATTAACCCCACAGAAGTAATGAGGATAATAGACAAAAGGGATAAGATCGGCTTAGAAAGGGTTAAGGAATTAATTAAAGCGGAAGCTAAGGAGGAAAAAAGAGTGGAAAAATTGATAGAATTGATATCCAGACCTTATAGCGTAGATGAGGCTGAAAAAGCTGTTAAAAAAATAGATCCAGAAATAGCAGAGACAGATGAATTTAGGAATATGATGAGAACCGCGATAGTAGCGGAGAGCCTAGGCGCCAAAAATATATTGATCGATTTTAGTGTTGTAAGGGGATTGGATTATTACGATGATGTCGTGTTTGAGGTGATGAGCCGGTCAGTTCCGGAGGTTGGAGCTATTGTTGGTGGAGGTAGCTTTTCAACTCTTCCAAGGGCCCTTGGAAGAGATATTACGGCTTTTGGAGCAGCTGGAGGAGTGGAAAGGACATTAATAGCGATGGAAAAACTAGGAATAAACATCCCTGCTCCCTCTCCAACGGGACTTTTCATAGCTTATGTTGACAAACAATTCTTAAGCTATGCCCTAAGAGCCGCTTCAAGGCTGAGGTCTAGTGGAGTTCCATGTGAAGTAGATCTAACCGGAAGAAAAATGGATAGGCAACTGAAGTATGCTGAGAAAAGGGGCTACAGATACGTGGGAATAATAGGGGCACATGAGGCTGAAAGGGGGACAATAAGCCTGAAGGATTTTGTGACGGGAGAACAAGTTGAATTGACTTTAGATGCCTTATTAAGGGAGTTTTCTCAAAAATAGCCTGAATCCTGGCCTTATTGATAAGGCTCTCGATGCGGATGCCCTATTCATCGATATCTCGATTAATCCAGAGCTCCCAGGAATTAGAAAGATTTTGGTTATAGCGCTCTCATAGCTCCTTGCTAGGCTTAATTTGAATTTTCTGAGCCCGATCTCCAGCTCAAAGAAATTAGAGTTTCCTCTCCACCTCATGAAGCTGTCTACTGGTACATTTGTTATTATGTTGCCAAAATGGTCAACATGAATGACCTCGAGTTCCAGCTTATTTCCCACATATCTCGGTTTAGGTAGGCTTATTTTAGAATACTCCTTTATTTCAGGCCCTATTTCTTCCGGAGAGACACCTTTAGCTATATACGCAGCAATTGGAGAGAATACATCTCTTCCATCAAATGTCCCGCTTCTTTTAAGCATATACCTCTCATTTTTTATCTCAAAAACTTTCTCTATCCCCTCTTTCTCAGCTGCAAGCGATAAAAGTCCATTATCTGGACCAACAAAATAGTGTTTCCTTCCTTTGATTATGATCGGTTTTCTTCTTCCGCCAACTCCAGGATCAACTACCCCTACTATAACAGCGCTGTCAGGAAAAAACGGAACGGTCTGCCACAGGATAAAAGCCCCTTGAACTATGTTCCACTTCTCAACGTCATGAGAAATATCAATTATCCGGACGTCTGGAGCTATCCTTAATATAACTGCTTTCATGGCTGATACGTAGTAATCCTTGGTCCCGAAATCTGTGAGAAGCCCTATCACTCCTCCTGACATCTTCAACTGGCCTTACGCTCCCAAGATTGATTACGCTTAATGGATTTATAGCATTACAATTAACAACCATCTAAATAGGTCAGGAAATTCGGATAAGGAAGGTAAATGCTGACTTTCTACACAAACTTAAATGGCGGGCCCGGTGGGATTTGAACCCACGACCAACAGCTCACTTCTGAAGTTAGGAGGCTTACGGAAACTTGCCGCCCTATACAGGCTAGGCCACGGGCCCGACCCGCAAATATAT
>CAYLIY010000101.1:0-665 GCA_964384015.1 uncultured Nitrososphaeria archaeon
TTATGGGGAGAGCGCCTTGTCAAGAATTCTAATAGGAGCTTTACTGGATTCGCTTGAGAGAGGTAAACTTCCCTCAGTAGTTAGAGAGATTATACAGTTCTACTTGAAAAATGTTGCAGTCTTCAAGGCTAGGGTTTTAGACAATAATAGAATAACGATTCCCAAGGAGGAGGTGGATATACTCGGCGTAAACCCCGGAGAATATGTGGCTGTAATATTGACCAAGATAGAGAGATAAAAAGTGAGGAATATGGTGGAGAGGGTCATCATACTCATCCTTATCCCGGCCTTATTAATGACTTCCGTCTGTGACACCATCTGGGATCAGGCGTCTCCAAGTTTTATGAAACCCGTGATTGCATATGGCTCTGCCTTCATGTTTCCTGAGGTTGAAGAGATAATTTCAGAAGCTACCTCAATAATACCTAAGGAGATCTTAAAGGTTTTACATCTTCCAGAGCCGACGACAGGCTTCATCCTAGCAAACCAAACCGGGTTATACATTGTTCTCTCTGATAAGAGTGGTGAAGGATTTGCGAGGGTATCGGGGTTCTTATTGAAGAGAACTCTAGATTTCAAGGGCTTTAAGCTGGAGATAATCTTAGCAGAGAAAGTCAAGATTACCGCAAAGGGCAACTATGCTGATATAAATGCTATCATCTCAG
>CAYLIY010000101.1:675-3493 GCA_964384015.1 uncultured Nitrososphaeria archaeon
CCCGGAGAGCTATGAGTTAAAGTTTGTTGAAGTTGTTGGAATAAGCACTCAGCTACCGCTAATCTATGATCCTGAGGATGGATCAAACGTGACGAGACCTTTCATCTTAGGATGCTCATCCACGGAACCGTTAACCGCAGACCTGATGAGGTTACATAATCTTGTTAGGAATGCGAGAAAGCTTTTGAAATCAGCTGGAGAAATTATTCGAGGATTTTCCGAGAATTGCCTCCCATATATCGGATACAATAAGCATGGATACATGGTAAACGAGATTAAAGATATGATTCTTGACGGAATAGTAATCATTCCAGACTCCGTAATCGCTAGGCTTTTGACGGCTTTAACACCGCTTAAAACCCTCATAGGCGACCTTAACCGTCCAATTCTATATCTAGTTAGGGAGAAGCTCCCTGCCGGGGAGCCTGCAACAATCCAAGATATTAAAGATAACCTAATGAACTTCGTCGGAAAGATCGTGAAAATCTCTGTGAATAGTGTCGGCGGCAGGATAAGCATCCAAGAGAGCATCAGTAGTGTTCAAGGGGAATCAGCACCAGTTGACATGATTTTAGAATCCTATATCTCATGGGACCAATATCTATCGCCTACCTTAAATGACACCCTTCTATTAATTGGAGCGCTAAATATTCATCAAGACGCAGTTTACGTGGAGGTTAACGGGACATTTGAGATTTTAGGTAAGGTGATTTATGCAAGTGATATCGATGAGTCTCTCATGACTGAGCCAGCTATCATAATTTACCAACTAGAAAAGCTTAGGGATTTGAGATCGGAGGAATTAAGTGAGAATGCGTCTAGCATGCTTGAGGAAAGGGTTGGAGAGGTCAACTTCGCCTTAACAAACTTCATGAAGGAGCCGCCGCCCCCCTCAATACCCATAAAACCTCCATCAATAGTTACTCATGCTGTCCACCCAATTATTGTCGGAGAACCTGCGGATCTACCGATCTTGATCATGCTATCAAAAAGTATTCGAATATTCATTCAGATGATTCAACCCAGCCAGCCAATATTGATAGGCATCGGGAACTCAAGTATTGTAGGGCTGGATATCATTCTCTTGAAGGAGTGGAGGAATCTCAACATAACAATTATCAAACTCATAAACCTGCCCTCCGAAATACTCCCTCCAAAAGGAGCAGTGTATAGCTATCATGAGATCAGAGTTAGTTGCCCGAATGATGTGATCCGTGAAGCCTTCATAGACTTCTGCGTGAGCAAAGCTTGGATAAGAGGACTGGGAGCTAAAAACTCTGATGTTAGGCTTTCGAGATATAGTGGCGGAGGCTGGCATACATTGGAGACTAAAATAGTCATGGAAAACTCAATGCATGTATGTTATTCTTCTAGGGTTCCGGGATTCTCGATATTCGCGATCACAATACCAATCGCTGAGAAGCCTAAACTCATAAATCTATCAATAAGACTGACCTATGAGGGCAAGCGACTCGGCGACTTAGCAAAAGATCTTCTCATTAACCTAATGGATGAAGGGGGTAAAGTGCTTAAGGAGGTTGTGGGATCCGATGAGTTCTCGGTAACGGTGGAGCCTGGAATCTATAAGCTAAGAGCTTCTTGGAGAGGCGTTCTAGTCGCCGAAGAGTCGATTGATTTATCAGCTC
Source organism: uncultured Nitrososphaeria archaeon (assembly GCA_964384015.1). GTDB lineage: Archaea > Thermoproteota > Nitrososphaeria > Geothermarchaeales > CAYLIY01 > CAYLIY01. Next base: position 2,322 of record CAYLIY010000101.1, read on the forward strand.
CAAAGTCAACCCAACTACTCTTACAGGTTTCGCTGAAGCTAACCGACATTTCATTTACAGTAGTCGATATGCTCCAGAGAACTCTCAAAAATGCTAAAGTTGAGATTACCCCGGATATATATGGCGGTGTGATGAGTCTTGGCGGCGTAGTGGCTATTAGAGCGATAGCTACTGAGCAGACTTATACATTTAAGGTTAGCTGGGTTTCACCAGTCTATGAAACAGCGGCATCAATAACGATTGTGGACACACCTGAGGGATTGAAGAACAGGAAAGTTATCGAGTTGCCCGTTGGAATGGTTACAGTAAAAGTAGTTGACACTAAAGGTAAGCCGATAAGTGGAGCTGAGGTAACTTTCGGAAAGGTTACAAAGAAAACTAACGCCGAAGGGAAGGCTTACTTCGAGAGAGTCCCGTTGGAAAGAGATGGGGTTGGAATAGTCTATGATGTAACCGTTAAGTATATGGGATGTGTCATCTTCAGCGGATCCGAAACGGTCAGCAAAGCTAGGACGACGATAACCGAGATCGGAGAACTATTCACAATAAAGGTTAGAGTTATGGATGCGAAGGGACAAGGATTGCCATATGCTAAGATATCCATTTTAAGATCTGGAGCAGTGATAGGGAGCTATACAACAAATAAAGACGGATTTATAGAAATATCAATGCTTCCTCCAGCTGAGTATCAGTTAATTGCGGAGTGTATGGAACTGAAAATTTCAAGGACGATATCTAAGGATGAATTATTAGCTGGTGAATTAATCGAGATAGTTCTTCCAACCTATTCTAGAACTCTCAGCACATCAATACCAACAGCTACTACAATAACATCGTTATCTAAGCATACTCTTCAAACAACTTCTCAAATAGGGGAGGTGGGGACTGGGGGCATGCTTACAATCTTATTGATGTTGGCGATTCTTAGTATAGTTGTCATTACATGCATAATTTTGGTGATAATATCCGTCAGAAAAATGCGCGGGATAACTAAATACAGATGAAGCGGCAAGAGAAGCTAAGATTGGCAAAAATGTGTAGAACTCTGCTCATTAAGATGTTATCTCTTTATTAATGGGTCCTCAAGCCTTCAGATTTAAAAGGGGATGGGATACTTTTTATCATTCTTCATCCTCCTTTATCGGAAGAGTCATGAACTTGAGGAAGAGAGA
>CAYLIY010000102.1:0-3457 GCA_964384015.1 uncultured Nitrososphaeria archaeon
ATTTGATACCGGAATGTTAGCCTTCAGTGATGCGCATCTACATGTAAACCCAGTTCAAGGACTTGGAGCTGAGAAAATAACAAAAAAGTTTAAAAAAGTTGGGGGATGGTTTTTAGCCTTTGTTGGTCTTCCCCCAAGCCATTATAACCTACCCGTGAACTTAAACGGCTATACTCGGTCCATCGAAATTCTTATCAAGGAATGCGATAAAATTAAATCAACTGGTATAAAATCCGTTTGTCTAGCCGGATTTCATCCAGCTGAAATCGATAAGCTTATAAATGTTCATAAACAAGAAATAGAGAAAGTTTTAGATCTTGCTGAGAAGCTTTTCGATCACATAGCTAAGCTCTGCATGAAAGGAAAGCTTATTGGAATAGGGGAGGTGGGCAGACAGCACTATAAAACCGAACCTCTTCATGTGGTGGTAGCAAATCTAATAATGGATCGAGCGCTGGAAATAGCAAAGGATCTTGATGTTATGGTCCATCTCCATCTTGAACAGGGAGGGTTAGCCACGGTAATGGATATAGATAAGAGAGTTAAGAGGATAGGCGTTAAAAAGGAAAGGATCATCTTGCATCATTTAAATACCGTGACCGCTCGAGCAGCAAAGAAATACGGATTTCCATTCACAATTTTAGGTATAGAAAAACTTCTAAAATCAGTTATCGGTCTGAAGGCATCATTACTCGTGGAAAGCGATTTTTTAGATGATCCGAAGAGGCCTGGAGCTGTGATGTACCCTTGGGACATCCCGAGAAACGTAATCAGATTGGTTGATGAGGGCCTGATGTCTGAGGATGATGTATTGAGGATATTTGTTGATAACGTCGTTAGAACTTATCGAATTACTTGACTTAAGGTTCGTTAACCATCACCATAATGTAAAGCTTAATCTAAAGGCTTGGCTTATTATGGCTTAGAATGGACAAGAAGTACTTCAGAAAGCTTAGAGAACATATCCCTCGCCTTGGAATGGGAACCTGGAGAATAGGCGGGGGTTTCATGGAGAGAGACGAAAGTTAAGACGACATTTGGATAGTAGCTCTTAAAAGGGGTTTAGAGCTAGGGATGACGTTAATAGACACAGTTGAGGTATATGGAGCTGGTCATCAGAGGAGCTTGTTGAAAAAGCGATAAAAAATTTCTCTAGGGATGAGGTTTTCATAGTATCTAAGGTCTGGCCGACCCATGCAAAAGGAGAGGAGCTTTTAAAGGCAGCTAAAGCCAGCATTAAGAGGCTTGGTACTTACATAGATCTTTACTTGCTTCATTGGCCGACAACTGATATCCCCCTAAGCAAGCTATAAGGGGATTAGAGAGCCTTGTGAGAAGGGTTTAGTCAGGCATATAGGAGTGAGCAATTTTGAGCTAAATCAAATAGAGGAAGTCAGAAGTTACTTAAGTAAAGTGGACATAGCGGCTGTTCAAAACAGATATGGCCTTTCATATAGGGTTTACGAGAGGGATGTAATTCCATATTCTGAAGAAGAGGGAATGCTGTTCATGGCCTATACGCCGCTTGAGAAAGGATCTTTAGCTAAAGATCAGAGATTGGCTGAGATAGGTCACAAGTATGGAAAAAACAGCGGCTCAAGTAGCTTTAAATTGGTTAATATGCGTCAAGTCTGTGGTTCCAATACCTAAAGCGGCTTTAATTGAGCATGTGAAGGAGAACGCTGGGGCCATGAAGTGGAGGCTAGATAAAAAGGACTGGGAGACTATTAGCGATCTTTTTCCAACATCTAATCCGATTAGATTCCATTTTCATTAAGGATCGAGCATGGAATCGACATGGCCTAAACTAATCTGTCCTCTGCCAATACCCTTTCCTTACCTACAAGGATCTACAGTAAGGACACCTATAACAAAATGCCTCCTTCTCTTCCTAATCAAATCACGGGATTTCTTAAGGCCTCATAGTGTGATGTGACCAGCAAGCCTTGAGTAAAGGGCAACTTATCTTGACGTGTCCTTTGACTCTCTAGTGACGATTTCCTATTTGCCTGAGATTAACGATTTAATAACAGAGTAAAAATTTAGATCAAGTTTAAAAGCTAATGATAATTGATAGTGACAGATATCATCAATTTAAATAGTTTTTGTAGAGTTAGCAAACTCAATTTGATATCATTAGACGATGATATTAAGCATGAATTGGCTAATGAGTCTCCGAACAATTAATTCCCATTTCCCATGCTTAATTCTGTAATTTAATGGCCTTCTTAGTTTTAGTTTAGATGTTTATATCGTTTTTGCTCCTTTCAACGTTTGGGTGAGCCAAATTGCCTAAGACGAAGGTTAAGGACAGGATATTGGAGGAGCTAGGCAAGGGACCAAAAACTTTGGAAGAACTTGTAGGATTGTTAGGAGCTAAGGAAAGCGTTGTTAAAGGGCAGTTGACTAGGCTGGTTAAGGCTGGAAAGGTGGAAGTTGAAGAAGGCAAATATAAGTTGATCGAATAGCCCTGATTATGTTATTTTGAGCTCATTTAATGTTTTAAATCTATTTTTACCAGTTTTATAGGCCCTAAACCTATGATTGAGCTCTAATTAATTGTTAAAAATTACTAATTATTACTAATTTATGTTAACTAAACTTCCATTCAAAGTATTAAGCGGATATTTGGATGAGGAAAGTAATAGTTGTCATTGCTAAAAACACATCTATAGGTGAGTTCCTACGGATACTTGATAGATTAAACCTTCTATCTTTCTCAAGAGGAGGCCCAAGAATACTTATCAAACCAAATGTAAATACAGATGATCCATATCCTGGAACGAGCAACCCGGATTTAGTTAGGGAAATTATCAGGAAGCTATATGATAAGGGAGCCTCTGAGATAGTGGTCGGGGACTCATCATCGATAGTTTCCATGAACACAAGGCTTAACATGAAAAAGATCGGAATAGAAAAGGCAGCTTTAGACGCTGGGGGGAGAGTTGTAGCCTTTGAGGAGGGAAGATGGATTAAAATAAAACCTGATAGATCAAAACATTGGAGAATCGGCTTTCATATTCCAAGAATAGTTCAAGAATTTGATTACTTAGTTAATTTAACCGTAATAAAAACGCATTTTCTAGCGACCTACACAGGGGCTCTTAAGAACATGGTTGGGTGCATAAAAAGGCTGGATAGAATATGGCTTCATCTCGGAAATATAAGTGCTAAAATAGCTGAAATAAACCTCGCGATAAGCCCTGTTATTAATATTCTGGATGCTAGAAAGGTGTTTATAAAAGGCGGGCCCAGGAGAGGGGAATTAAGGGATGCTAACATTCTAATAGCTTCAAAGGATAGGGTGGCCAGCGATGCCGTTGGACTAGCTGTTCTTAAGCTCATGGGCGCAAGAGGTGACATTCAGAAGCTGGGAGTCTGGGGACAAGGCCAGATAAAAAGCGCGATTTCCTTGAATTTGGGGATCAAGTCCCCGAACGAAATTGAAATAAGGGCT